>JBEVIK010000342.1:0-8734 GCA_040510715.1 Candidatus Limnocylindrales bacterium | reverse complement strand
CCGGATCATCGCGGTGGAGCCGGAGGCGGCCCCGTCGCTGACCCGGGGCGTCTACCGCTACGACTACGGCGACACGGGCAAGATGGCGCCGATGGTCAAGATGCACACCCTGGGCCACGACTTCATCCCCGAGCCCATCCACGCTGGCGGGCTGCGCTATCACGGCATGGCGCCGCTCGTGAGCCTGCTCAAGGAGCAGGGGGTCATCGAGGCCCAGGCGGTCCACCAGCGGCGCTCGTTCGAGGCCGGCGTCCGGTTCGCGCGCGCGGAGGGCATCCTGCCGGCGCCCGAGTCGAACCACGCCATCGCCGTCGCGGTCTCCCTCGCCGAGGAGGCACGGGAGGCGGGCACCAGCCCGGTGATCCTGTTCAACCTGTCGGGCCACGGGCACTTCGACCTCGCGGCGTACGAGAAGTACCTCACGGGGGACCTGGAGGACTACGAATACCCCGCGGAGAAGGTCGAGGCGGCGCTGGCGGGTCTCGCGGCGCTCCCGGTCTGAGGACCCCGCGTCAGCTCGCGCCGGGACCGAGCGAGCCCTGCGTCTGGAACGTGCCGGTCGGGAACATCGTGCCGCCATCGCCGGTGACGGCGTAGCGGTAGACGCTGGCGGTGAACACCGCCTGGAGCGTCGTGGCGAGGAGCGCCAGGCCGGCGATGATGGCCAGGGCCACGACGCCGACGAGGATGCCCAGGACCAGGCTTACCTCGATGAGGGCGCCGAACAGCACGGCGGCCGCGACGGCGACGAGCACGCCCGCGATACCGAACACGAGGCCGATGCCGATGTTGCCCGCGACCTGCTCCCCCCAGGTGGAGCGGAGCAGTGACGCACTCCGGCTGATGGCCTTGACCGGGCCCACGCCCTCGACCACGAGCACCGGTGCCACGAGGAAGGTCGCGAGGCTCCACGCCACCCCGAGGCCGCCCAGCACCAACCGTCCGATGGGGCCGGTCCGCTCCGAGATGTAGCGCAGGACCATGCCCACGGTCGCGGCGATGGCGGCGTACCCGACGATGGCGGGGAGCCGGTCGAACGCGGCCGAGAAGCCGTCCCCGAGCGTTGGCTCGCCGCCCTCGAGACGGATGAGCGCCCCCGCGACGACGGCCACGTTGCAGAAGATGACCACGGAGTAGACCGTCAGGTAGTACAGGAAGCCGACCAGGACCATCACCAGGTCGATGCGCCCCGTGACGAGGTCCATGAATGCCCCGCTGCCCCAGAAGGGGGTGAAGAAGCCGATCGACACCAGCGCCGTGATCACGAACGACACCGTCGGGAAGATCATGAGCTTGCGATCCTGGCGCAGCACGGCCCAGCTCGCGCGGGCCATCGCGATGCCGCCCATCAGTCGGTCCATGTGACGCGCGATCCCTCGATGCGTGCCGGCGACGACTGGGATGCGCCGGACGGCGGACATCGTGCCCGCCCCGGTGTGCGTAGGGAATGGGCGGGGGGTACCGGGCCGGTCAGGACCCCAGGATGGCGTGCACGCGTGCCGCGGTGGTCGGGTCCGCCAGCAGGTCGGGGAGGGCGATGGGCTCCGGGGGCGGGTTCGGGAACTCGGTCGCGAGCGGCATGTGGAGCCACGCGACGTCCAGCCACGCACCCTGCTTCCAGCCGACCCGCTCGTAGGTCGCGAGATGACGCATCCCGATCGCCTCGTGGAGACGGACGCTGCCAGGGTTCGGGAGCGCGATGCCGGCGTAGGCGTTGAGGAAGCGCTGGATCCTCAGGATCGGCACGAGCGCGTCGTAGAGCCGCCGGCCGATGCCCTGGCCCTGCCACTCCGGTGCGATGTACACGGACAGGTTGACGTCCCAGCGATAGCCCGCCCGCTCCGCATGCCGAGCCGCATACGCGTAACCCGCGACCCGTTGGTCGCCTGCCGGTGCGGCGGCCACCAGCCAGGGTGCCCAGCGCGCCCCCCGGGCCAGGCGGGTCGCCATCTCGTGCCGGTCCGGCGCCACCGCCTCGAACGAGGCGAGACCCGTCGTCACGTGCGGCTCGTAGATGGCTGCCATCGCCGCGGCATCGCGTTCGGGGTCGGCCAGGCGCAGGGTCAGCGCACCCGCGGGTGAGGGGGCCATGTCCGGGATGATAGGCAGCCGTTCGGGCGCCGACAGGAGGCTGTCGGGTGGAGGTTCGGTGGCGATCCCGCCGACCCGCCTGCCGGGGCGCAAGCGCCCGATGGTACCGATCGACAAGACCGCCCGCGACCTGTCTCATCCACACCCATGACAGCCCAGCCTGCCGACCTGTCGGTCGTCCCAGCACGCCCGACAGCCCACGCGCCCCAGGCGACCCCCAGTGCCAGCGGCGGCGAAGGAGGTCCGCCCGACCCGGGCCCAACACCCAGCGGGACGCGGATCGTGGTGGTCGATGGGAACGAAGCGTCCTCTCGATCGCTGGAGCAGCTCCTGGGCGGCACCGGTGCCGAGCGCGTGCTCGTGTTCCAGGAGCCCGTGGTCGCGCTCGGCTATCTCGCCTCGGTCGGCGCCGACCTGCTGGTCGTGGACGTGGACGGCATCGGCATGGCCGGCATCGACCTCGTGGAGCGGGCCCGGGTGCTCCTGCCCAACCTCGCGGTCATCGTGCTCGCCGCCACGCCGAGCGTGGAGATCGCGGTGGGCGCTCTCCGGGCACGCGTCGACGACCTGCTCATCAAGCCGCTCATCAGCGAGAACCTCCTGGCGCGCGTGAGCGTCGTCACGACCCGCGCCGGGTCGATGCCGCATGAGCGCGTCCTCGCGGTGGGCGCTCATCCCGACGACGTGGAGATCGGCGCCGGGGGCACGCTGCTCGCCCACCGCGCGGGCGGGGACTCCGTGACCATCCTCACCCTGTCGGGTGGGAGCCGCGGCGGCGACGCGTCGGTCCGCCGGCGCGAGGCGGAGGCGGCCGCCTCGATCCTGCGGGCGCGACTGCTGATGGAGGACCTCGAGGACACCGGTATCCGGGAGGGCGACCCGACGACCTCGATCATCGAGCGCGTGGTCGCCGAGGTCCGGCCCACCATCGTGTACACGCACTCGGTCAACGACATCCACCAGGACCACCGCAACACGCACTCCGCGACGATGGTCGCGGCGCGGTCGGTGCCCTACGTGCTGTGCTTCCAGAGCCCGTCCGCGACGATCGCGTTCCGGCCCAGCCGGTTCGTGAGCATCGAGCACACGCTCGACCGGAAGATGGACGCCATCGCGGCATTCACCTCCCAGGCAAGCAGCCGCGAGTACCTCGATGACTCCCTGCTCCGAGCCAGCGCGCGGTACTGGGCGCGGTTCGGGGGAGGCACGGCCGTCGAGCCGTTCGAGGTGGTGCGCGATCGGCGCCGCTCGGAGCGCATCGCACATGTGACATCGCAGCATCCGACCCCGGGCGTGATGGCAGGGCACGCCGTCGATGGCTGAGGGCGTGGCGCAGGGCTGGACGGCCGTCGACCGGCCCGTGCGGGTGCTCGTGACGGGCGCGGGCGGCCCCTCCGCGGTGGGCGTCATCCGGTCGCTCGCGCGCGAGCCGCGGGTCGCGCTCCATGCGGCGGACATCGACCCCAACGCCGCCGGGCTGTACCTGGTCCCTGTGGACCGGAGGGTGCTGCTGCCTCGTGGTGACGAGCCGGGATTCGCGGACACGCTCCTCGAGTGGTGCCGAGCCAGCGGCATCGACGTGCTGTTCCCGACCGTGGACCAGGAGCTGCTGGCGGTGGCGCGGGCGCGGGCGTCGTTCGCTGCCGCCGGCGTCGCGGTGGTGCTGGCCGATGCCCGGGCGCTCGCGACCTGTCTTGACAAGTGGGCGCTGTACCAGGCCTGCGTGGGGCGGCTGCCGGTGCCCCGAACGGCGCTGCTGGACGACGGCTTCGAGGCCCGCGCCTGGGATGGACCGGTCGTGGTCAAGCCCCGGCGAGGGAGCGGGTCACGCGGCGTGCGGGTGGTGGACGACGCCGCGCTGCTGGATGACCTGCCGCGCGACGCGAGCCTGCTGGTCCAGGAGCTGTTGCCGGGCGTCGAGCACTCGCTGGACGTCCTGGCATCGCCCACGGGGACGGTGGGCGCGGTCGTGCCGCGGCTCCGCCTCAAGGTCGACTCGGGCATCGCGGTGGCTGCACGCACGGTCCATGACGCCGCGCTCGTCGAGCTGGGACGCGACGTCGTGCGCACCATCGGCCTCGGCTGGGTCTCGAACGTCCAGGTGCGGGCCGACCGGAAGGGCCGTCCACGCCTGCTCGAGGTCAACCCTCGGTTCCCGGGCAGCATGTCGCTGACCATCGAGGCCGGCATCGACATGCCGCGCATCTGCCTCGCGATGGCCCTCGGCGCGCCCATGCCTGCCACGGATGCGTTCCGGGAGGTCGCGATGGTGCGGTACCTCGAGGAGCGGTTCGTGGATGCCGCAGAGCTCGACGCGAACCCGCGCGCCGCGCTCCCGCCAGTGGTGGCCGTCCCATGAGCGGCGCACCGACGCTCATCTGGCACCCGGGCATCAGCTCGCTGCGGTCCACGCCGATCCGCGCGCGCGCTGCGAGCCCGGCGTGGTGGTCCATGGACGGGCACGTGCATTCGACGTTCTCCGATGGCGTCGGCACCCTTGCCGAGAACGTGGCGTCCGCGCTCGCCGCCGGGCTCACAGGCCTCACGCTGGTGGAGCACGTGCGAGCCACGACCGCCTGGCTGCCCGACCTCGCGCGCGGCGTGGCCGTCGTCCGGGAGTCCACCGCCGCGCAGGGCGCGTCCATCGACATCCGGTGCGGGGTGGAGGCCAAGGTCCTCGACCGGGCCGGTCACCTCGACCTGCCGCCACGGCTCGAGGGGGTCGACGTCGTGCTCATCGCCGACCACCGGTTCCCGGGCCCCGATGGCCCACTCGATCCGGCGGTCGTGGCGCGCTGGCTCCGCGACGGCACCGTGGATGCGCGGAGCGTCCTCGAGATGCTGGTGGGCGCGCTCATCGAGGCCGTCGGACGCAGCCCCTTGCCGGCCGTCATCGCCCATCCGCTGAGCATCGTGCCCAAGCTCGGTCTCGACCCCGCCCAGGTGCCCGAGGAGTGGCTCGGCGCGCTCGCGGCGCGCTGTCGTACCACGGGGACCGCCGTGGAGGTCAACGAGAAATGGGCGTGCCCCACGCCTGCCGTGGCGCGCTTGTTCCACGAGGCCGGCGTCCGGCTCGTCGCAGGCTCGGACGCCCACGACGCGTCCACGATCGGGCGCTGGGCGCATGTCGAGCGGACCCTCGCGCCACTCCTGGGGGGCGCACCGGACCCGCGGGACCAGGCGACCACAGGACGCGAGGCGCCCCTGGTCACGTGATGGACCCCCTCGTGCTGTCCCTGGTCGTGGTCGTGATGCTGGGTGCGCTGGCACCCGTCGTCGGCTCGCTCCAGGTCGCGCTGGCGGGGATCCATGGTCTTCGCAACCACCTGCGCCGGAGTGGCGCGTGCCTGCCGCGGACGGTCGTCGTGGTGCCGGCCTGGAACGAGGCGGCCGTCATCGGCGCCAGCGTCGACCGCCTGCTGGCGATGGACTACCCGGCCGATCGGCTCCGGGTGCTCGTGGTGGACGATTGCTCCACCGACGCCACCCCTGACGCGGTGCTCGAGCGGGTGGTGCGTCACCCCGGGCGGGTCATCCACCTGCGCACCAGCGAAGGGGGGAGGGGCAAGGCGCACGCCCTCAACGAAGGGCTGGCCAGGGCGCTCGCGGACGAGTGGGCGGAGGCGGTGCTCATCATCGACGCCGACGTCCAGTTCGAGGACGGCACCCTGCGGCGGATGACCCGCCACCTGGCGGATCCCCGTGTCGGCGCGGTCACGGGTTACATCAAGGAGGGCAGCCACGACCCGGGCTTCCTCAACCGCTTCATCGCGTGGGAGTACCTCGACGCGCAGGCAGCCGCGCGCCGGACGCAGGACGTGCTGGGTGGCCTCGCGTGCCTCGCGGGCGGGGCCCAGCTCCACTCCCGGGCGAACCTCGAGGCCCTTGGCGGGCGCATCGACACCTCCACGCTCGCCGAGGACACCGTGACCACGTTCGAGACCCAGCTGGCGGGGCGGCGTGCGGTGTTCGAGCCGGCAGCGGTCGTGTGGGCCGAGGAGCCGCCCGACCTGCACGCCCTGTGGAAGCAGCGCATCCGGTGGGGGCGCGGCAACGTCCAGGTGACCCGCCGCTACCTGTCCACGTGGTTCCGCCCGTGGACCCGACGCGGGCTCTCGGGGGTCCTCTTCGGGCTCTCGTGGTTCACGGTGCTACTGCAGCCGCTGTTCATGATCGCGTCGGCCGTGGCGCTGCTGGTGCTCCTCGCCATCCGTGACGACGTCGCATGGGTCGTGTTCCGCGCCGTGTGGCTGACCCACGGGGTGTGCTACCTGTTCCTGGTCCTGAGCGCGTTCGTCATCGATCGCCAGGTGGCGACGCGCTGCTGGCGCGAGGGCGTGCTGTTCCCGGGGCTGGTCTCCGTGGTCATCATCGGGTACGCCGCGGTCCAGGCCGTGACGGGTGCCTGGGGCGTGAGCGGTGGGCACCCGGTCGCGTGGCTGCTGGCCGGCTGGCTCGCGTCGTGCATGGCCGTCGCGTGGCTCGCGATGCGCCTCGAGACGGCGCGCGGCGGGCGGTGGTGGTCGCGGGCACTGCTGTACCTCGCCGGATACGGCTCGTTCCTGTGTGTCGTGACCCTCGCCGCGTATGTGCGCGAGCTGCGGGGCAGCGACAACCGCTGGGAGAAGACGGAGAAGCGCGGACGGGCGCTGCTGGCGTCGTGAGCACGGCCGACACGCCCGTGCCGGGCTTGGTCACCGATCCGGCGGAGGTGGCCCGCTTCGCGGCCGAGCGGGACGAGGACTCACGACGCGAGCGCCGGCTGTTCGTGGGCCAGGCCGTGATGCTGCTCGCCGTGCTGGTCGTCGTCGCGGTGCTGGTGGCCGTCCAGCGCGCCTGACCACCGCCCTAGACTGGGTCCGTGACCGACGGACGACCACGACCCGCGCCCGGCGCCAGCAGCACGTCGCGGGAGCCGATCCTGGGCCTGCCCCGGTCGGCCATCCCCGGAGGGCTGTCATGGCGCGGGGTGCGCACCGACGGGCTGGCGGAGGTGCTGGCCGCGTTCGCGGCCCACGGGGAGCACCGGGTGCGCGCCGAGGTCGAGGATGACCCCTCGTTCCAGCAGCTCATCCCGTACGTCGTCGTGCGCGACGCGGACCGGGTGTTCCTGATGCGCCGCCTGCGTGCCGGCGCGGACACCCGGCTCCACGACCGCTGGTCCATCGGCGTGGGTGGCCATATCGGCGAGTCCGAGGGGGGACTCGGCGGTGGCCTTGCGCGGGAGTGGTCGGAGGAGCTGGTCGCCGACTGGACACCCGAGTTCCGGCTCATCGGCCTGCTCAACGACGACACGGATCCCGTCGGGGCGGTGCACCTGGGCGTGGTCTACGAGGTCGATGCGGCGGGTCGAGCGGTCGCGGTCCGCGAGACCCACAAGCTGGAGGGTGCCTTCGCGCCCCTCGCGGAGGCGGACGCGCTGGACGACCGCCTCGAGACGTGGAGCCGGCTGGTGCTCGATCACCTGCTCGGGCGATGAGGGCATCCCGCGGTCCGTAGCGCGCAGGCGATCGGCGAGATCCCGCTGGGCACACGTACACGGATCGTCTACCATGCACGCAGGACCCAGTCAGATGACCCGTCGTCGATCGCTGATCCCGCTCCTGCCCCTGGTCGCCGGGCTGCTCATGCTCGTCGCGGCCGGCGTGCGCGGCCAGGAACCCGGCCACGTGGTCGTGCTGCCCACCAAGGGCGTCGTGGACCAGGTCCTGGCGGGCTACCTGCGCGATGGCATCGGGGATGCCGCCGCTGGCGGTGCGGCCGCCGTGGTGGTCCAGCTGGACACCCCGGGCGGCTCCATCGACAGCACCCGGGAGATCGTCCAGGCGTTCCTCGACGCCCCCGTGCCGGTGATGGTCTGGGTCGGCCCGGCGGGTGCCCGGGCGGCGAGCGCCGGCACGTTCATCACGCTCGCGTCGCACGTCGCGTCGATGGCGCCCGGCACCAACATCGGTGCGGCCACCCCGGTCGGCGGGCAGGGCGAGGACATCGAGGGCGCCCTCGGCGACAAGGTGCTCAACGACACGGTGGCCTCCGTGACCGCCATCGCCCAGGAGCGGGGTCGCCCGGTGGATTGGGCGGTGAGCACCGTCGTGGACGCCAAGTCCTACACCGTGGACGAGGCGCTCGCGGCGGGGGCCATCGACTACAAGGCGAGCTCCATCGATGACCTGCTGGTACAGGCGGACGGATCGACCGTGACCGTTCGGGGTGAGCCGTGGGTGCTCGCCACGGACGGCGCCACCACGACCGAAGAGCCGATGAACCCGTTCCAGGCGTTCCTGCACCTGCTCGCGGACCCCAACATCGCGTTCATCCTGTTCACGGTCGGCTTCTACGGGCTCGTCTTCGAGCTCCAGAACCCCAACTTCGTGACGGGCATCCTGGGCGCCTTCGCCATCATCCTCGCGTTCATCGGCTTCGGCAGCCTGCCGCTCAACATCGCGGGGCTGTTGCTCATCGGGCTCGCCATCGTGCTGTTCGTGCTGGAGCTGACCGTGACCAGCCATGGCCTGCTCGCCATCGGGGGGCTCGTGGCGTTCGCGTTGGGTGCGAGCGCGCTGTACACCGAGACCGGCGACCCGACCGCGCCGGCCGTGGAGGTGGCGCTGCCCATCATCGTGACCATGACCGCGCTCACGGC
>JBEVIK010000341.1:0-12314 GCA_040510715.1 Candidatus Limnocylindrales bacterium | reverse complement strand
TCGACATGCACCTCGTGGACGCGCAGCAGGCGCGCCGCGTGGTCGACCGGCTGGTGGGCTACACGCTCTCGCCGCTGCTCGCTCGCAAGGTCCGGAGCGGCCTGTCCGCGGGCCGTGTCCAGAGCGTCGCGGTTCGCCTGGTCGTGGAGCGCGAGCGGGAGATCGAGTCGTTCGTCACCCGCGAGTACTGGACGCACCAGGCGCTCCTGCGGACCCGTGACGGGTCGACCTTCCCCGCGGACCTCGTGCGCATCGACGGCGAGCAGGCCGAGGTCCCGGACGCCGAGACCGCCGAGCGGCACGTGGCGGCCATCCGGGAGACCCACCCGGTCGTCAGCAAGGTCAACGTCCGACAGCAGCGTCGCTCGCCGGCCCCGCCCTTCACCACCAGCACCCTCCAGCAGGAGGCGAGCCGCAAGCTGGGCTACAGCCCCAAGCGCACCATGTCGGTCGCCCAGCGGCTCTACGAGGGCATCGAGGTGGACGGCGAGCACGTCGGCCTCACCACGTACATGCGGACCGATTCCACGGTCATGGCGGGCGTCGCGATGGGCGAGGCCCGCGAGGTCATCGCCGGGCGGTTCGGCGACGAGTACACGATGCCCAAGGGCCGGGTCCACAAGACCAAGAGCAAGGGCGCCCAGGAGGCCCACGAGGCCATCCGGCCGACCAGCTTCCAGCGCGACCCCGACTCGTTGGCACGCTGGCTCAGCTCCGAGGAGCTGCGCCTGTATCGCCTTATCTGGCAGCGCGCGCTCGCCTCCCAGATGACCGAGAAGCGGCTCGAGATCACGACCGTGGACCTCGACGCGGACCGCTACGGGCTGCGCAGCTCGGCCAGCAAGGTCCTGTTCGACGGCTTCTCGCGGGTCTACACCGAGGGCCGCGACGATGCCGCCGAGGAGGAGGACGAGGACGCTCCCCGGGGGCTCCCGCCGCTGGCCGAGGGGCAGGCGACCGACGCGGACGACGTCACGCCCACCCAGCACTTCACCGAGCCACCGCCCCGCTACACCGAGGCGACGCTCGTGAAGGCGCTCGAGGAGCACGGCATCGGTCGACCCAGCACCTACGCCGCGACCATCTCGACCATCATCGACCGCGGCTACGTGGTCGTGAAGGAGAAGCGGCTCCACCCGGAGCTGGTCGCGCGCATCGTCACGGACCTGCTCGTGGACCACTTCGGCGAGTTCGTGGACGTCGGCTTCACGGCGCGCATGGAGGAACGGCTCGACGAGATCGCGAACGGCAGCCAGGACTGGGTGCCCATCGTGCGCGACTTCTATGGTCCGTTCAAGGACCTCGTCGATATCAAGCGCAAGGAGCTCAAGCGCTCGGACATCACGACGGAGCCATCGGACGAGGTGTGCTCGGAGGGCCATCCCATGGTCATCCGTCTCGGGCGCAACGGTCGCTTCCTTGCCTGCTCCCTGTTCCCGGAGCACAAGGAATCGCGGCCACTGCCGGGAGAGGAGCCCGAGACCAAGGTGCTCGCGGGCGAAGGCGAGACCTGCCCGCAGTGCGGCGAGGGGACACTCGTCCAGAAGCGGGGCCGGTTTGGCGCGTTCGTGGGCTGCTCCCGGTATCCCGACTGCAGCTACATCCACAAGGATGGCCCGCCGCCACCCGAGCAGCTGCCCTTCGAGGTCGCCTGCCCGACGTGCAAGGAGGGGCACCTCGTCGCCCGGCGTGCACGACGCACGGGCAGCGTGTTCTTCGGCTGCTCGCGGTACCCCAAGTGCCGCTACACCACGTCACGGGAGCCCGTGGGCGCGGTCCATGACATCGACGGCGGCCCGGTGGCACGCAACACCGACGGGACGGCCATCTGCCTGGGCTGCGGGGCGCCCATCGGCCTGCCGGACCACTTCGAGGTGGGCGAGCCGCTCACCGGCGGCCAGGCCGACCCCACCGCGCTTTCGCCGGCACGCGGGGGCGGGCGCGGCACCGGCGCGCGAGCCGCGAAAGGCCGGAGCGGCGGCACCCGCGCGGGTGGGAGCCGGACCCGGCGCGCGGCCAAGCCGGCGGCGTGACCCAGACCCCCGGCCCCGACCCGACCATCACCGACCGGGCCGCCCTCGAGGGCTTCGTGACGGCCCTCACCGCCGCCGGCCGCTCGGCGCACACCATCCGCTCCTACCAGGCCTCGGTCACGCGCCTGCTCGGTCACCTGGCGAGCGCCGGCGCGGACTGGCGGGCACCGACCCGCCGACAGCTGCGCGCCTGGCTCGCGTCGATCTCCGCGGATGGCGTGGGCCAGGCCACCATGGCGTCACGGCTCGCGGGGGCCCGTGCGTTCTACCGCCACGCGCACCGGATGGGCTGGGTCGAGGGCGATCCGTTCGTGGCCATCACCACCCCCAAGCGGCCGCGACGCCTGCCCCGCGTGCTGGGCACGGACGAGGTGGAGGCACTCCTCGACTCGGTCGCCGGCTCCCGGGTGGGCCAGGCCGTCGACCAGCGTGACCGGGCGATCGTGGAGCTCGCGTACGCCGCGGGGCTGCGCATCAGCGAGCTCGCGGGGCTCGACATCGGCGACGCGGACCTCCGGCGCGCCCAGGTGCGCGTGATGGGCAAGCGGCGCCGGGAGCGGGAGTGCCCGATCGGTGGACCCGCCGTGGACGCGCTCGGGAGCTGGCTGGCCGACGGGCGGCACGTGCTCCGCGACCGGAGCACGTCCGACGACGACGGGGCACTGTTCCTCAACACCGCCGGCACCCGTCTCGGAGTACGCGGCATGCGCGCCCGCATCGACCGGCTCGTCCGGCTGGCCGGCCTCGACCGCGGCGTGTCGCCGCACACCCTGCGCCACTCGTTCGCGAGCCACCTGCTCGATGGTGGCGCGGACCTGCGGGTGGTCCAGGAGCTGCTGGGCCACGCGAGCCTCGCCACGACGCAGGTCTACACCCACGTGACGCCGGCGCGGTTGCAGGCGACCTACCGGGCGGCGCATCCGCGATCCACCGCTCGCGGGTGAACGTGCCGCCCGTATCGCCGCGCGGGTGACACCCACGGACGCGCCGGCCTCGCCCTCCGCGACCACCCGCGCCCTCGCGCGCGCGGGTCTCGTGGTCACCGGCGCGTTCCTGGCGTCGCGGCTCCTCGGCTGGCTGCGCATCGTCATCATCAGCGGGGAGTTCCCCGAGCCCGCCGACCTCGACCCGTACCTCGCGGCGTTCCGGATCCCGGACCTCATCTACCAGCTGGTCGCGGCAGGAGCCGTCGGCACGGCGCTCATCCCGGTCCTCACCGAGCTCTTCAGCGGCGGCCAGGCGACCCGCGCATCGCGCGTCGCCTCGAGCGTCCTCAACCTCATGCTGGTCGCGCTCGCGGGCGTCTCGCTCGTGATGTTCATCTGGGCTCCCGAGATCGTGCCCCTGATGGTCGAGGGCTTCGATCCGGCGCGGCTCGCGACGACCATCCACCTCACGCGGCTGATGCTCCTGTCGCCCATCTTCCTCGCCCTGGGTGCCATCGCGTCCGCGGTGCTCAACACCCGGGGCCGGTTCGCCATCCCTGCCCTCGCGCCAGTGGCCTACAACCTGGCCATCATCGCCTGCACCCTGGTCTTGGGCGATGCGCTGGGCATCGATGCGGTCGCCATCGGCGTCGTCCTGGGCTCCCTGCTCCACCTCGTCATCCTGCTGCCCCAGCTGCGCATAGCGATGGACTACACGCCGCGCATCGACCTCGTGGACCCGGCGGCCCGCCAGACGCTGCGGCTGATGATCCCCCGCGCCATCGGGCTGGGGGTCATCCAGATCACGGTGCTCGTCAACACCTCGCTCGCGGCGCGCCTGCCCGAGGGCTCGGTGACCGCGTACTTCCTGGCCTTCACCATCCTCCAGATCCCCCTGGGCATCATCGGGTTCCCCATGGGCATCGTGCTGCTGCCCAGCCTGTCGCGTGCCATGACGGAACGCCGGATGGAGGACTTCCGGGTGCTCGTGGAGCGCTCGATGCGCCTCCTGATCTGGCTGACCCTGTTCGTGGTCACCACCGGCATCGCCCTCCGGGTCCCCGTCACGGAGATCCTGTTCGGGGGCGGGCTGTCTCCCGAGGTGCTCGCGTGGACCGCCGCGACGCTCGGCTGGTTCCTGCTGGGCCTGCCCGCGCACGCGCTCAACGTGGTGCTCGCGCGGGCGTTCTACAGCGACCAGGACACGCGCACGCCGGTCATCGTCGCGTGCCTGTCGGTGCTCGTGAACGTCGTCGTGTCCGTCGCCACGGTGGAGACCATGGGGCTCGCGGGTCTCGCCCTGGGCGTGGCGCTCGGGGGCTGGTTCGAGACCATCTGCCTCTCGATCCTGCTCGATCGCCGCACGGAAGCCATCCCGGCGCGTGCCATCACGTTCGGTGCCCTGATCTCGCTGGGCGGCGCGGTCCTCGCCGGGATCGTGGCATTCGGTGGCTGGGCACTCGTCGGGGACGCCGTCGGCGTGGCGCCGGGGCGCCTGGCGATGCTCGTCGCGGGTGGCGCGGTGGGACTCGTGGCCCTCGCCACGTACCTGCTGTACAGTCGGATCATGGGCACCCCGGAGCTGCCGCAGGCCGTGCGGCTCCTGCGGGCGGCATCCCGCCGAGGCGGCGGAGCGTGACCGATGTCATGGCCGCCCCCGACCACGCCATCGGCGATCCACTGACCGGCGAAGGCCCCGCTGCGGCCGCGGCGAGCGTGACTCCCGAGCTGCTGGCGAGCGATGCCGGAGCGTGGGACCGCTTCGTGGCCGCCGCGCCCAACGGCTCCTACCCGCAGCTCACCGCGTGGGCCGAGGCGAGCGAGGCGAAGGGCTGGAGCGCAGCCCGGATCGTCGTGGCAGCCCCGGCGGGCCCGGTCGGCGCCCAGGTGCTGCTCCATCGGATGCGGCCGGGGCCGTTCCAGCGGGGATATGCCACACGCGGCCCGGTCGCCGCCACCATCGACCGCGACGCCATCTCGGCGTTCACGGACGCGCTTCGGGGTGCCGCGGGCGAGCATCGCCTGTCCCACGTGGTGATCGACCCCGAGATCGCTCCCGGTGATCCGGAGCGATGGCTCGAGGAGCTGGGCTGGCGCCGATCGGATGCACCCATCCAGATCGACCAGACCCGCATCATCGACCTGGCGCGGGACGAGGATGCGCTCTGGTCGGACCTGCGCTCGTCCGCCCGATGGTCGGTCAACAAGGCCCGACGCAGCGGCTTCAGCGTGTCCGACGAGGGTGACGCGGGGCTCGACGCCTTCGGCGAGCTCTACCTCGAGACCGCCCGCCGCGTGGGGTTCGAGGCGAACGCCGCGTTCCGCGAGACGTTCCGCGCGTTCGCACGACGTGGCCTGGGCCGGCTCCTCGTCGCGCGCGACGCCGATGGGGCCGCAGCGGCGACGCTGATGCTCCTCGACTGCGGCGACCGGGTCATCGAGCGCTATGGCGCCTCGTCCACGGCGGGCGCGGCGGGTCGTGCCAACTATCTCGTCAAGTGGGAGGCGATCCGCGACTCGCGGGAGCGCGGCATGCGCCGCTACGACATGTGGGGCACCGAGGGCGCCGGGCTTGCCGAGTTCAAGGCGTCCTTCGGGGGATACGAGCAGCGCTACATCGGGGCCTGGGAGCTGGTGACCGACCGGGTGGTGCACGGCGCCTTCGCCGGGCTCGCGCGGATCCGGCGTGGACGGGGCGCATCCGGGTCACCGACCGTCGCGGCACCCGCGTCGCTGCGCGTGACGGAGGTCGCCACCGCCGCCCCTGAGGGGTGGGACGCGCGCGCGGTGCACGTCAAGGGCGGGCACGTGATGCAGGGCACCGCATGGGCGGCGCATCGCCGCGCGCAGGGTGCCGACCCGCGCTTCGTGACCTTCAGTGACGGGCGCGTGGCGCTGGTCGTGCTCCGCCACCAGCGGCTGGCCCCCGGCATCGTGGCCACGTGCCGGCGCGGTCCCGCGCACGCCGCCCTCACGGGGACCGAGCTCGCTGGGCACGTCGCGGTGCTGGGGGACGCGATGCGTGAGATCGGGGCACGGGAGCTGTTCGTGGATCCCGAGCTCGACGCCGACCCGGGGTACGAGGCGGCGATGGATGCCCTGGGCGCACGGCCCACCGACGAGTTCCAGCCCTCGATCCACGTGATGCGCCTGACGTTCGCGGAAGGAGCGACCGAGGACGGGGTGTTCGGGGACGTCCAGAAGACGACGCGCCAGCGCATCCGGGCCGCGGAGCGGGCGGGCACGACGGTTCGTCGCGACGAGACCGGGGCCCGACTCGAGGAGTTCGGGGAGCTGCTCGTCGAGCGGGCGGACGCGCTGGGCATCGCGATGCGCCCGGAACGGGGCTACCTCGCCGCGTGGCGCCGGCTCATCGCCGCCGGACAGGCGCGCCTGCTGCTCGCGGAGCACGAAGGCGTCCTCGCGGGCGGGCTGCTGCTGTACCTCCAGGGCGGCATGCACTCGACGGCGTACTCCGCGGACCGCGCCGAGCTTCGGCACTCGCTGCCGGGCACCATGCACCTCGTGCGCTGGACCGTCATCCGTGATGCGCTCGCGGAGGGCGCGAACGCGGTCGAGCTGGGTGGCGTGGACCTGCCCGGACATCGGGAGCCGCCGGGGCCCGACGAGCCCAACCACGGGCTGTACGTCCACAAGGTCTCGTTCGGCGCCGAGTGGGTCGTGCGCACCCCCGCCCGGCGGCTGGTGCTCCGGCCGGGTGCGGTTCGGGTGGCCGACACCCGCGACCTCGCCGTGGGGCTCGGCAGGAAGGCCCTGGCAGCCATTCCCGGACGCGGGCGGTGACGACGCGTCCGCTCGCGGGGCTGGTCGGGCGTCTCGAGGCGCGGGATGAGCTGCGTTCGGTGCCCGGCTCGAGGTCGGACCTCTCGGACGTGGCGGTCGGGGGGGTGACCCACGATTCCCGGCTGGTCCGGCCGGGCGACGTGTTCGTCGCGGTGCCCGGCGCCCATCACGACGGCCATGACCACGTGCCGGGGGCGGTCGATGCGGGTGCCGCGGCGCTGGTCCTCGAACGCGCGGTCCCCACGCCCGGCATCCCCCAGCTGCTGGTGCGTGCGGCCCGCCCGGCGCTCGCCTCCACCGCGGCATGGTTCGAGGGCGACCCCAGCCATCGGCTCGGCGTGGTGGGCATCACGGGGACCGACGGCAAGACCACGACGTCCTATCTCGTGCGGTCGATGCTCGAGGCCTGCGGGCTGGCGGCCGGGATGCTGGGGACCATCGATGTGGTCGTGGCCGGTGCGAGCCTCGGCAACCCGGGCCGGGCGACGACGCCCGAGGCGCCCGAGCTCCAGGCGCACCTGCGGGCCATGGCCGATGGCGGCGACCGGTTCGCGGTCGTCGAGGCGACCAGCCACGGCCTCGCGCAGGACCGGGTCGCCGAGGTCGCGTGGGACGTCGCGGTGCACACCAACGTGACCCACGAGCACCTCGAGTTCCACCGGACCCCCGAGGCCTATCGCGCCGCCAAGCGCCGCCTGTTCGAGCGGCTCGCGTCCGGCCCTGCCAACCCCGACAAGGGGTATGGCAAGCACGCCGTGGTCAACCGTGACGACCCATGGGCGGGCATCTTCCTCGATGCCGCACGCGAGGCGGGGGCCACGATCACCGGGTACGGCGCCGGGCCCGGCGGCGAGGCCGATGTCCGCGCGACCGCCGTGCGGGAGGGCCGGCGACTCGAGGTCACGGTCAGGACACGTCGCTGGCAGGCACCCGTGCGCCTCGCGCTGGCCGGCCGGTACAACGTCCACAACGCGCTCGCCGCCATCGGAGTGGGTGAGGCGCTCGATCTCGATCCGGTGGCGATGCGCGCCGGGCTCGAGGCGCTCGAACGGGTCCCCGGCCGGATGGAGCCGGTGGACCTGGGCCAGCCCTTCCGGGTGCTGGTGGACTACGCCCACAGCCCCGAGGCATTGGCCAAGGCGCTCGATGCCATCGCCCCGCTGGCCGCCGCGGGTGGCGGCGGGCTCATCGCCGTGTTCGGGTCGGCCGGTGACCGCGACACGGCGAAGCGCCCGATGATGGGGCGGGTCGCCGGCGAGCGGTGCCGCCTCGTGGTGGTCACCGACGAGGATCCCCGCTCCGAGGACCGGGATGCCATCCTCGACGCCATCGCCGAGGGAGCCGAGCACGCGGGCCGCGTCCGCGGCCACGACCTGCAGCTCATCGCCGACCGGGCGACGGCCATCGCAGCGGCGATCGAGCAGGCGCGCCCAGGCGATGTCGTGCTGCTCGCCGGCAAGGGTCATGAGCGGACCATCGAGACCGCCGAGGGCCCCATGGCGTGGGATGAGGCGGGCGCCGCCCGTGCGGCGCTCCGCTCGCTGGGCTTCGACGAGCGCCCGACCGCCACGGCCGTGTCGTGATCGAGGTCATCGACCTCACCGGCATGTCGCCCGGGGACTGGGACGCGCTCGCGGTCCGGTCGCCACGAGGCGAGGCGCTCCAGTCGCACGCGTGGGGCGAGGTCAAGGCAGCCGGTGGCTGGCGACCGCTGCGGGTGCGCATCGACCGGGACGGCTCGCCGGTGGCCGTGTGCTCGATCCAGGAGCGGGACCTGTCGGCGTCGGTGACGCGCCGCGCGCCTGGTGGGCTCCATCGGCGCCTGGGCGGGCTGGGCCGCTTCCTCTACGCGCCGTTCGGCCCGGTGCTGCTGAGAGAGGACGCGGGCGGCGCGCTGACGGGGCTGCGCCAGATCGCGCGCAGGCGGCACGCGGCGCTCCTCGTCGTCGACCCGGCGTGGGAGGAGGGGAGCGACCCCGCCCTGGCGCTCGCCGATGGCGGCTTCGTGCGTGCCGAGCGCGCGGTGCAGGTCGCGACGACCGGGATGTACGTGACGCTGCACCCCGACGACGAGGCGCAGTGGCGCGAGCTCAACCAGAACGTGCGTCGCAACATCGAGAGGTGCCGCAAGGCAGAGGTGGAGGTGGTGCGCCTCGACGCCGCGTCGGCGGAGGACGACCTCGACGCGGCGCTCGCCACGGCGTACCGGATGCTCGTCGAGACGGGCGAGCGGCGCGGCTTCGCGCAGGACCTCCGGCCCGCCGATTACCACGCGTCCTCGCAGCGGGCGCTCATCGCGGCCGGCCACGCATCGCTGTGGATGGCGCGTCACGACGACCGCGACCTCGCGTACACCCTGGTCCACCACTCGGGTGACCGCGCGGTGCTGTTCGAGGCCGGCGAAGCCGAGCAGCCGGCCGATGGTGACCCACCGACCGCACAACGGTTCTCGGCGAACTTCCTGCTCCAGTGGACCATCATCCGCTGGGCCGCGGAGCAGGGGTTCGCGACCTACGACCTGAGCGGCGTGGACAACCACTCGTCGCCGGGGCTGCCCAGCGACGAGTCCCACCCGCTCTGGAACCTGTACCGGTTCAAGTCCCAATGGGGGGCCCGCCCGGTCCAGTTCGCCGGGGCCTGGGAGCACGCTCCGTGGCCGCTCCTCGGCCGGACGTTCCGCGCCATCCGGTCACGCGGCGGATCCAGCCGGCCCTGAGGCGAGCGGCGATCCGGCTCAGCCGCTGGTGTTGCGGCTCGGGTCGTACTGGGGAGCCGGTTCGTCGAGGTGCTTCCAGAGCTCGCGCAGCAGCTGGCGCACCGTCTTGTCGGGGTTGTACAGGCCCCGGTTGCTGAGCAGCGCGATCGAGACGCCCTCGCGGGGGAAGTACCAGACCTGGTCCTCGTAGCCCCGCAGGCTGCCGCCGTGGCCGAACCCGCGGCGTCCGGAGAAGATGCGCATCCGGGTGCCGAGCCCGTACCGGTCCCTGGGGCGGTACTGCGTCATCGCCTCGCGCAGGTCCTCGGGGAGCACCTCGTCCGAGCCATACAGCGCCATCGCCCACCGCGCGAGGTCGGAGGCGTTGGCGACCATGGCGCCCGACGCGCCCGCGATCGACGCGGCGGACATGTGCGGCAGCCAGCGGTCCCCCTCTGTCTGGTCGTAGAACGTCGTGCCGCCGCCCCACAGGTGCCCGTGCGCCCCATTGGCGGGCGTCCGCTCGTCGGGTTGGTACGAGGTGTGCTCGAGGTCGAGTGGATCGAGCAGGCGTGCGCGGATCTCCTCCGAGATGGCCCGACCGGTCACCGCCTCGACGACCTCGCCCAGCAGCACGAAGTTGGTGTTGGAGTAGTGGAAACAGGTCCCCGGCCGGCAGTAGGGTGACTCCACGAACCGCAGGATCTCGCGCGTGGTCCACTGGCGGTTGGGGTCCCGGAACGCCTGCCGCGCGTAGCGAGCGCTCTCGAAGTAGTTGAACACCCCGCTCCGGTGCTGGAGCAGCTGCCGGATGGTGATCTTCCGGGCATCGCGGAAGTCCGGCAGGAACTCGGAGAGCCGGTCGTCGAGCGAGAGCCTGCCTTCATCCACCAGCTGGAGCACCACGGCGGTCACGAAGGTCTTGGTGATGGACGCGATGCTGAACACCGTGGCGTCCGTGACCGGGCGCCGAGGCGACAGCTGGCGTGCGCCGCTGGTCCCCGTCCAGACACGGCCGTCGGCGGTCCGGATGGCGACCGAGATGCCGGGCGCCGGGATGCGCTTGCGGGCCGCGTCGAGGACCTTCTGCAGCGCCTTCTGCGTGGCCTCATCGAACGCCCGGTCCTCCGCGAGCTCGGGCCCCGCCGCGATGGCCCCGATCGATGGCGACGGAGCGATCGGCTCGACGGACGGGACGACCGTGGGCTCGACGGTCGGGAAGGGTGTCGCGGTGACCACGGCGGTCGGGACGGCACCCGGGGCGCCCGGTGGCGGCGACGGCGACACGGCGGGCGAGCCGGCCGCCAGGTCGCACGCGGCGACGACGAGGCACAGCAGACCGAGGAGCGCCGTCCGCGAGATCCGGCCCGGATCCATCGATGCCCGCTTGCGCCTCATCCGCGCGGGACGGTCCATGCCGTCGTTGCTCCTGCGCGCGCTCGCTCCGCACCATCGGGTGCGTCGCCACGCGTGCTCATCGTGGCCTCGGCCTGGGCTCGCCCGCGCGGCGATCCGCGTCGCGTGCACCGATGGCTCCGGGCAAGGGTCAGGGGAGGCACGGTGAGCCACGGTACACTGGAACGCGATGTCCCTTCACGTACCGGCCTCCAAGGCAGAGCGGAACGGCCGGCGATCGGCGCTACCGCCCGTCGCCGCGCCCTTCGCGTCGTCGCGTGCCCTCGATGCGGCCGAGAAGCGCATCGAGAAGGAGCTCCACGAGCGCTACCCGGGCGCGGACCTGGCGCCGGTCGCCGATGCGTACCGGTTCGCGCGCGAGGCGCACGGGCCTCAGCGGCGCGCATCGGGTGAGCCGTACATCACCCACCCGCTCGCGGTCGCCGAGATCCTCGCTCGGCTCGGGCTCGACCCGGCCGCGGTCCAGGCGGCGCTGCTCCACGATGTGCCCGAGGACACGGAGTACTCGCTCCAGGCCGTCGAGGAGCGCTTCGGCGCCGAGGTGACCCACCTCGTGGACGGCGTCACCAAGCTGTCCAAGTTCAGCGCCCGGTCCCACGAGGAGCAGCAGGCCGAGAACATCCGCAAGATGTTCCTGGCCATGGCCGAGGACATCCGCGTCGTCCTCATCAAGCTCGCGGACCGGCTCCACAACATGCGCACGCTGGGCGCACTGCCCATCGAGAAGCAGCAGCGCATCGCGCGCCAGACCCAGGAGATCTACGCGCCCCTCGCGGAGCGGCTCGGCATCTGGCAGTTCAAGTGGGAGCTCGAGGACCTGTGCTTCAAGACCCTCGAGCCGGAGGCATATCGGAACCTCGCGAGCCAGCTCGAGAGCCGCCGCCGGGCGCGTGAGGCCTACGTCAAGAAGGCCATGGAGGTGCTCGACGGGGAGCTGACCGAGGCGGGGATCACCGCCGAGCTCTCCGGCCGCCCCAAGCACATCTTCTCCATCCACAGGAAGATGCAGCGCAAGGGCGCGGCCCTGGGCGAGATCTACGACATCCACGCCGTGCGCGTGCTCGTGGACACGGTGCGCGACTGCTACGCCGCACTGGGCGTGGTGCACTCCCTGTGGCGGCCCATCCCCGGGCAGTTCGACGACTACATCGCGATGCCCAAGAACAACGGCTACCAGAGCCTCCACACGGCCGTCGTGGCGCTCGACGGCAAGCCGCTCGAGGTCCAGATCCGGACCCACGAGATGCACTCCATCAGCGAGGTGGGCATCGCCGCCCACTGGCGCTACAAGGAGGGCAGCCGCTCCGAGCGGGACTACGACGCCAAGCTCGCCTGGCTCCGCCAGCTCATGGACTGGCAACGGGAGGTGTCGGACGCCACCGAGTTCGTGGAGGGCGTGAAGCTCGACATCTTCCAGGACCAGGTGTTCGTGTTCACGCC
>JBEVIK010000340.1:0-8043 GCA_040510715.1 Candidatus Limnocylindrales bacterium | reverse complement strand
GGGTCGGTCGCCTCGGTGAACAGGTCCCAGCGTGCCGGGACCGCGATGTCCGGGACGATGCCCGTGTGCTCCCAGGCACCGGCGTCGCCGCCGAAGGGCCGGAACGCGTCGGTCGCGACCCGGACGCGCCAGCCATCACGGAGGTCGAACCCGTACAGCTCCTCCACGTTCCCGGGGGTGGTCGAGCCGACGAGGGTGGCCCGACCCTGCGCTTGCAGCACGCCCGCGAAGATCTCCGCGAACGAGTTGGTCTGCGGCCCGACGAGGACCACCAGCGGCACGTTCTGGGAGCCACCGACATCCTCGGCGCGGATCTGGATGGGCTCACTGCCGTCGCGACCGACCCATGCGCCCACGCGACCACCCGTGAACATGCCGAGCATCGGGTCGAGCACGATCCCCAGACCGCCCTGGTTCATCCGGTCGTCCAGCACGAGCCCGTCGAGCGGTCCGTTCGCGGTCATCGTCACGATGGCGTCCCGGACCTGGTCGTCCACGGATGCCTGGAAGAAGGTCGGCAGCTGGATGTACCCGACGCGGGTGCCGGCCACGAGGCAGGCATCGACGGGGACCGAGCTGGTCACGCGCCGGCGCACCAGCGTCGCCTCTCGCACACCCTCACCGGGTCGCTCATAGGTCAGCGTGAACGACGTGCCCTCGGGTCCCCGGCTCCGCCCGTTCCCATGCTCATCGACGAAGGGCTTGCCATCGACCGAGATGAGCGTGTCGTGCGGACGCAGACCGGCCCGTTCGGCCGGGCTATCCGCGTGGACGGCGGAGATGGTCTCGCTGAGCAGGTCACGGACCGCCAGCGACCAGACGCCCATGCCCACGAAGTCGGTGCGGCCCTGTTCGGCCGCGTCGGCCTCGGCCGCGTCCTCGGGACTCTCGATGTACGAGTGGTCGTCGCCGAGCTCCTGCATGACCCAATCGAGGAGCGCCTCGAACCCTCGCTCGTCGATGCCCTGCGCGATCAGCTCGGCCGCTGGCAGCAGGGCGTCGTTGCCCCACGCCTCGAGCGCCTCGGGGTAGAGGTACCGGCGTTCCATCACCCGTGCCAGTGCCAGCACGATGCGACCTTGCCGCTCGACGACCTCCTCATCGGGGTCACCCGTGGCGACCGGCTTCTGGAGCTCCAGCCGCGCTGGGGCACCATCGATACCCGGTGGCATCGACGCCGGCACCGAGCGACCCGGGATGAGGTCGCAGGTCCGGATGGATGTGCCGACGACGGATCCAGGTGCCGCGCCGAGCGACAGGGCACCGGCGACGGTGATGAGACCGACCGACAGGAGGGAGCGAGCAGCCATGGGACGAAACCTCGGGTCCGGGCAAGACCGGCGCACTGTGGGCCCCTGGCCGCGCATCCGGTACCGGCGATCGGCCGATACCATCTACGACTTCCGACCGATGCCGACCCCAAGGAGCCGCCGTGACGACCCGCATCGACCCGCTCACGATCCTCCGCGACGGGCTCCCACGGACGCAGGAGCCGCGACGCGTGGTCATCGTGGGTGCCGGCATCGCGGGACTCACCACGGGCATGCTGCTCAAGGAGGCGGGCCACTCGGTCACCATCCTCGAGGCACGCGACCGGCTGGGCGGTCGGATCATGACCCATCGCGGGTTCCCGGCCGGGATGTACGGCGAGGTGGGCGCGATGCGCTTCCCGCGGCAGCACCACCTCGGCCAGCACCTCATCCACGACCGGTTCGGGCTGGCCACGCGGCCGTTCCCGATGAGCGATGACGACACCTGGATCCACCTCCAGGGGCGGGGTGTCCGGCGCTCCGAGTTCGGCGCGTCCTCGTTCGACTTCCCGCTCGCGGACCACGAGCGCGGCGTCGAGCCCGCAACGCTCCTGCGCCGCGCGATGCAGCCGCTCATCGACCTCGCGGACGCGGGGGACTGGGAGGGCCTCATCACCCGCTACGACGACTACTCGCTCCTCGCGTGGCTCATCGAGCAGGGCGTGAGCGAGGGCGCGAGGGCGTTCCTGGGACCCCTGTTCAACCTCGAGGGCAGGTTCCACTTCTCGCTCGTGGAGTGGTTCATCCACTGGCACCACGACATCTTCGGGGACCTCGAGTACATCGAGGCCGGGGCGTCGACGCTGGCCGAGGCGTTCGGGCCCCTGCTGCTCGCGGACACCCGCCTCGGCGCCGTGGTCACGGCCATCGACCACCGCGCGGACGGCGTCACGGTCCACTACCGGGACCAGGTCGGGACGCGGCTCTCGGTCATCGGCGACGAATGCGTCATCACGGTGCCGTTCATCGGGTTCGGCCACATCGAGACCACGGGGCTCGACGTGCGCAAGGTGTTCAACCTGCGCAACGTGTACTACGGGCGCGCCCACAAGATCTTCCTGTCGTTCAACCGGCGCTGGTGGGTGGACGAGGGCATCACGCACGGCGCGTCCATCACGGACCTGCCCATCCGACAGGTCGTCTACACCCCCGCGGGGCAGGACCCCAGCGGCCAGCGGGGCGTGCTCATCGGCTCCTACGCCTGGGAGCAGGACTCCATGTCGTGGAGCAACCTGACCGAGCACGAGCGCATCAGCCAGGCGCTCGAGGACCTCGCCAAGATCCATCCGGTGGCGCGCGACACGTTCGAGACCGGCTACGCCTACGACTGGGCGCTCGACCCGTGGGCCGGGGGCATCGGGCCGCTGTTCCGGCCCTTCGAGATGCGTGGCGAGGCCTACGACGACGTCGTCCGGCCGGTCGGGCGGCTGTGGTTCGCCAACGACGCTTGCGACCGTGTGGGCCGTCGCTGGATCGAGGGGTCGCTCGCCGCCGCCATCAAGAACGCGTACGCCATCCACGCGGGGATGCGCGACGAGCTGCCGGTCGCGCCCGACGCCTGATCACGCCCGCCGCCACCTGCGGTGGGACCTGCGCGCGTGACGCCCCGGACGCAAGTACTGACACGGTTCCGGTGCTCGGTGCCTCGGTTACCTATGCCGGCGCCCCCCAGGGCTCGGCCAGATCACATCCGCCCGAAGGAGGGATCATGTTCCGAGGAACGCTGCGACCGACCGTGATCGCACTCACCTTGCTGGCGCTGAGCGCCGCACCCACGTTCGCCGCCAAACCGGTCGGTCCGAAGCTCCAGGTCAAGCCCGGCACCTTCGTCGGCACCGCGGTCGGCTGTGCGCCCGGTGAAGCCGGCACCCCGGGTGGTGTCAGGGCCGCGTGGCGCACCCACCGGGGGCTCCCCGACGCCGGTCGCTCCGATCATGCGCTGGTGCTGACCAAGAGCGTCGCGACGACCGACTGCAGCAGCGCGTTCGCGCGTATCCGCGGCGTCAATGGGCAGCCGGCGGGGACACTCGGGTTCGACTACCGCGAGGACTCGCTGTGCACGGGCGGGTCCGCCCGCTTCAATGTCCTCACGTCGGACGGCGTGTTCCACTTCGTGGGTGGCTGCGGGAACGGCACGCCCGTCGCTGCGGGCACCGACCGGCGTGGCAACGACTGGTTCCGGGTCGAGTTCGACCTGGCGGATCCGGCCGTCGCGTTCCCCCCAGTCGCTGCGGGTGTGACGCTCGTGTCCGTGTCGGTCTTCCATGACGAGCAGGGCACGTCCATCCTCGACAACATCAACGTGAATGGGAAGCGCATCGGCAAGCCCGGGCGCCGTTGAGCGGCGGCCCCCCAGGCCGACCCGACAGGCTCAGGAGCCCCCGGTCCGACCGGGGGCTCCTGACGTTCCCCGGGCGGCCCGCTCGGACCTGCCCTCAGGCTTCGACGAACACCCGCTGGCGCCGCAGGTTGATGGACAGGATCGCGGCGACCGCGCACAGCCCGGCGGCACCCAGCCAGGCGATGGTGTAGGCCCCCGTCAGGTCACGGATGACGCCGGCGCCGAGCGCGGCCGCGGCGGCACCCAGCTGGTGCGACGCGAACACCCAGCCGAACACGATGGTGCCGCGTGACCCGAACAGGTCCCGGCACAGGGCGATGGTGGGCGGCACCGTGGCCACCCAGTCGAGGCCGTAGATGACCACGAACGCGACGAGGCTCGGCTCGACGCTCGGACCCAGCAGCGCCGGAAGCGCGAGCAGCGACAGTCCACGGAACGCGTAGTAGGCGGCGAGCAGCAGGCGCGGGTTGACCCGGTCGGTGAGCCAGCCCGACAGCACCGTGCCCGCGACATCGAACACGCCGACCAGGGCCAGCAGACCCGCGGCAGCGGTGGGGCCCATGCCGTGGTCGTGCGCCGCGGGGATGAGGTGCGTGCCGATGAGCCCGTTGGTGGTCATGCCGCAGATCGCGAACGCCCCCGCGAGCGCCCAGAAGGTCCGGGTGCGCGACGCCTCGCGCAGTGCGTCGACGGCCCGGCGAGCCGGCCCCGGACCACCCGCCACGACCGGAGCCGGCGGCGCCGATGGGTCGGCGCCGTACGCGGTGACCCCGATGTCCGACGGGCGATCGCGCAGGAACAGCCACACCAGCGGCACGACCAGCAGCGCGCCCGCCGCCACCAGGATCGCGGCCGCGCGCCACCCGGGGCCGGAGATGAGGATGGCCAGGAACGGCAGGAAGATGAGCTGACCGGTCGCGCCCGCCGCGGTGAGGATGCCGCTGACCAGGCCACGCTTCTCGACGAACCAGCGGTCGGTCACGGTCGCCGCGAACACGAGGGCCATGGACCCCGTGCCCAGGCCCACCATGAGACCCCACGTCAGGAGCACCTGCCACGACTGCGTGACGAGCACCGTGACGGCACTGCCAAGCGCGATGAGCACCAGCGCGCAGGTGGTCACCCGGCGCATCCCGAAGCGGTCCATGAGCGCCGCCGCGAAGGGCGCCGTCAGGCCGTACAGGACCAGGTTGATGCTGACCGCGAGCGACAGCACCGACCGCGACCAGCCGAACTCCTCCTGGAGCGGCACGATGAGCACGGATGGGGCGGCGCGGAAGCCAGCAGCGCCGATGAGCGCCAGGAACGCGACACCCGCCACGATCCAGGCGGGGTGGATCCGGAAGTCGGTACGCGGAGCCGCCGGCGGACGTTGAGCGCCCTCGGCCGGGATGCCGTCGATGAGCGTCTGGTCCACCCAGGCAGTCTATGGGATCGCCGGGCCAGCGGATGCCCGGCGCCTGCGGGCTCTCGTTCGGTATCGTGGCCGCTGCACCGAACCGCAACGCACGGAACGTGGAGGATGCTCGTGGCCCAGTGGGACCTGCCGCTCGATGAGATGCGGGCATACGCGCCCGACCTGCCGGTCCCCGATGACCTGGCCGACTTCTGGGCCTCGACGCTCGCGGATGCCCGGCGACACCAGTTGGCCGCGACCTTCGAGTCGGTGGACACCGGCCTCGCGCTGGTCGAGACGTTCGATGTCACCTTCGCGGGCTTCGGTGGGTCGCCCATCAAGGGCTGGTTCCATGTGCCGGTCGGTCGCTCGGGACCGGTGCCCGCAGTCGTCGAGTTCCAGGGCTACGGTGGCGGTCGAGGGCTCGCCCACGAGCGGCTGCTGTGGCCGGCCGCCGGGTTCGCGTACCTGCTCATGGACACGCGGGGGCAGGGATCGACCTGGAGCCCTGGTGAGACCGCCGACCCGGACGGGGCGGGGGAGCCCGCGCACCCGGGCTCGATGACCAAGGGCATCCTGTCGCCCGAGACCTATTACTACCGGCGGGTGTTCACCGATGCGGTGCGAGCGGTCGAAGCCGCACGTTCCCATCCCGCGGTGGACGCGTCGCGGGTCGCGGTCACGGGAGGCTCGCAGGGCGGCGCCATCACCATCGCGGCGGCCTCGCTCACGCCCGACCTGCGCGGCGCCGCCACGGACGTCACCTTCCTCGCCGACTTCCCGCGCGCCGTCACGCTCATCGACAAGGACCCCTACGCGGAGGTCGCGCGCTATCTCAAGGCGCATCGGGACCACGTGGACCAGGTGTTCCGGACGCTCAGCTACTTCGACGTGGCCAACCTCGGCACGCTGTCACGCGTGCCGGCGCTGTTCAGCGTGGCGCTCATGGACACCATCTGCCCACCCTCCACGGTGTACGCCGCGTACAACCGCTACGCCGCCGAGAAGTCGATCGTCGAGTACCCCTTCAACGACCACGAGGGCGGCCAGGCGTTCCACGACGTCGTCAAGCTCGGGTGGGTCAAGACGCACCTGGCATAGCGCCGTCGGCCGGCCTCCGAGCCGGGCTCAGTGGTAGGACAGGGCCTCGAACACTCGAGGGATGCTGCCGCCGACCCGCTCGAGCGTACGTCACCGGCCGCCGTCGGCCCACGCGAGGCGCCAGATACGCCACAGCGCGGCCGGGTCGCTCAACGGGTCGCCGTGGACCAGCATGAAGTCGGCCGGACCGCCCTCGCGGATGCGACCCGCGTCGCGGATGCCCAGCAGCTGGCCGCCCCGCCAGGTGGCGGCACCGAGCGCGCGCCACGGCTCGAGACCTGCCCGCACCAGCGACTCCACCTCCCATGCCAGCTGCCCCGCGCGGGTGGAGCCGCCACCGAAGTCGCTGCCCGCGGCGATCCGGACGCCCGCAGCACCCGCCAGCCGGACGCTCGCCTCGGCGCGTTCCAGGCGGTCGCGGATGTCGCGCATCCGGGCGCGGGCCGTGAACCGGTCGATGGTCGTGGTCCTGCCGAACGTGAGCCACGAGTGCATCACCGACAGCGTGGATACGAGCGTCGTCCGACGACGGGCCATCTCCCGGCAGACATCGGCATCGAGCACGAAGCCGTGCTCAAGGGAGTCCACGCCGCCAGCGACGGCGGTGCGTGCCGGATCCAGCCAGCCGGCGTGGGCGGTCACCCTCGCGCCGCGCCGGTGCGCCATGCGCACCACCCTCCTGACCTCCGACGCGCTCCACGGCGCGGTGTCCGGGTCGGGCCCGTCGAGATACAGCTTGACGAGGTCGGCGCCGTCATCCAGCTGGCGCTCTGCCGCGCGCAGGAGGGCATCGGCGTCGCCGGCCTCCACCGTGAGGCCAGCGGGGAGCGTGCCGCGGCGGGTCAGCCAGGTGCCAGCCGCGCGGATATAGGGCATCTCGGGACGTGCGGTCCAGGCGTCGCGGACCACCAGGCCGAGAGCGCGCTCACGGCCACCGGCCGGGTCCTCGCCCCGCGGCGAGCCGACGTCGCGGATCCATCGGACACCGCCCGCCGTGGCCGCCCGGCCGTTGTCCTCCGCCGCGGCCAGCAGCCGCTCGGGCGCGTCGAGCCCCCGGTCGATCCAGCGCGCGCCACCGGGCAGCGTGACGTGGCCGTGCGAGTCCACGAGCCCTGGCACGATGGTCGCGCCGCTCGCATCGATGACCTCGAGGTCACGCCGCGGGCCGGTCTCGCCCTCATCGTCCCGGGGTCGGATCCATGCGATGACACCGTCGTCCACGAGCACCGAGATGTCCCGCCGGAGCCGCGCGGACCGTCCGTCGGCGAGGGCCGCGCCCCGATACAGGGTCCGGCGGCCGGTCGGCCAGCGGACTGCGAGGGGGAGGGGAGCGGCGCAGGGGACTGGGCGGCAGCCAGGTGCATCGGGACGACACCAGCCGCAACGACACCCGCCGACGCGGTCAGGAACCGCCGCCTGGTCCAGCCCGATGGGCGTCGTGGCTGCATCAGCGGAGCCTACCCCTTCGCGCTTCGTGGGCCGTGTGCCAGGTTCGGGCCGCCGATCCCCGCGGATGCGTGCCAGGTTCGGGGCGCCGGTCTTCGCGACGCGACGCGGGTTCGGGCGCGCCCGTTCCCGCGATGCGGGAATGCGTCGGCCGGTACGATCACCACCGTCCGGTCTGGCGGACGAACCACGAGGTTGAACATGTCCGCACTCCAACCCGGCCGCATCGGGGTGATGTTGCCGCGCGACCTGCCGGCGACCCAGGTGCTCGAGTTCGCGCGACGCGCGGAGCGGCTCGGGTTCGACGAGGTCTGGGTGGTCGAGGACCTCGGCTTCCGGGGTGGCATCGCGCAGGCTGGGGCGGTCCTCGCGTCGACCGAGCGGATCATCGTGGGCATCGGCATCCTGCCCGCGGGCGCCAGGAACGCCGCCTTCGCGGCGATGGAGCT
>JBEVIK010000339.1:0-4810 GCA_040510715.1 Candidatus Limnocylindrales bacterium | reverse complement strand
GAGCTGAACGACTCACCCGTAGCGATGGGCACCGGCGACCGACGGGCCACCTCCACCATCGCCCCGATGTGCTGGTGCGGCACCGGCTCCTCGAACCAGGTAGGCCGAAGTGGCGCCAGGCGCTCGGCGATGCGCAGAGCGGTCGCCACCGAGAAGCGGCTGTGTCCTTCGATCATGATCTCGACGCCGGGGCCTACCGCGTCCCGCACGGCGGCGACGATGTCGATGGACAGGTCCTCCTCGCGCCGCGCCTGGACCCGCCACGCCGACCCGAACGGGTCGAACTTGAGCGCGGTGTAGCCGCGGGCCATGACGTCCCGAGCCGCCTGCGCGAAGGACTCGGGTGTGCGGTCGACCCGGTACCAGCCGTTGGCGTAGGCACGCACCCTGTCGCGCATCCGACCGCCCAGGAGAGCGTGGACCGGCAGGCCGACCGACTTGCCGAGGATGTCCCAGCAGGCGACCTCGATGGCGGCAGCCGCGGTCATGTGGACCTGGCCGCCCTCGCTGTACGGGTCGCGGATCATCCGCTGGAGCAGCAGCTCGACCTGGGTGGGGTCGAGCCCGATGTACTGCTGACGCAGCTCATCGATGGCGGTGCCCACGGTCCGTGTCAGTGCGTTGAGGGTGCCCTCGCCGACGCCATGGAGTCCCTCGTCGGTCTCGACCCGGACGAACAGCCAGTTCTTCCAGGGATTCCCCACCAGCCAGGTCCGGACATCAGTGATCCGCATGCCGACGAGGATAGTCCGGCGGCACCCATGCGGACCGGTAGACTCGGCCCGATGATCATCGACCCGCCGCTCCATGCCACCGCGGACGTGGTCGTGGTGGGCTCGGGGTCGGCCGGCTCGACCGCCGCCATCGCCGCGGCCCGTACCGGCGCATCCGTGCTGCTGCTCGAGAAGCTGCCGTTCCTGGGTGGCACGAGCACGGCGGTGCTGGACACGTTCTATGGCTTCTACACCCCCGGATCGAGGTCCCTCAAGGTCGTTGGCGGAATCGCCGACGAGGTCGTGGCCGCCCTCCGGGCCCTCGGCCCGGTCGTCGAGCGCCCCAACACCTACGGCGCGGGCACCGGTGTCACGTATCTCGCGGAGCACCTCAAGGTCGCCTGGGAGCGCCTCGTGACCGGGGCGGGCGCGCGGGTGCTCCTCCACGCGTTCGTCCAGGGCGCGACGGTCCGCGATGCTCGCGTCGAGGACCTGCTGGTCGCCACCAAGGCAGGGCTTGTGCGTGTCGCGGGCCGGGTGTTCGTGGATGCCTCGGGTGACGCCGACCTGTGCTTCCACGCGGGGATCGGGTACGAGCTGGCGGGGGACGCGGAGCCGGCGCAGACCCTCACCACGACCTTCCGCATGGTCGGCGTGGACATGGCGCGCCGTCGGAGCCTCTCGACCGCCGCGCTCCACCGGCTCATGGACGAGGCCGTCCGGTCGGGGGCATACGCCCTGCCGCGCCGCGAGGGTTCGGACCACATCACCCCCGTGGACGGGATGGTGGCCACGGTGATGACACGCGTGGAGTCCGTCCGTCGCGATGGGGAGCGGGTCGTCAACGCGACCGACCCGGAGCTGCTGTCCGCCGCCGAGATGGAGGGCCGCCGGCAGGCGCTGGAGTACGCCCGGTTCCTCGTGGACCGGGTGCCCGGCTACGAGCACGCGTCACTCGCCGCACTGTCCACGCAGATCGGCGTGCGCGAGACCCGGCGCGTGTACGGGGATGCGCGGCTGACGCGCGACGACGTGCTCGGCGCCCGCCGCTTCGACGACGAGGTGGGGCTGTGCGGGGCGCCCATCGAGGACCACCACGGTGGCGCCGACACCCGCTGGCAGTACCTGCCCGACGGCGAGGTGGTTGGCATCCCGTATCGCACGCTCATCGCCCGTGACGCCGCCAACGTGCTGGTGGCGGGCCGCTGCTTCTCGGCGACCCACGACGCGCACGCGTCGGTGCGCTCGATGGCCCAGTGCATGGCGATGGGTCAGGCCGCGGGGACCGCCGCCGGGCTCGCCGCGTCGGACGGCGTCGGGCCGCGGGAGGTGACCGCATCGCGCCTCCGGGACCGGCTGCGGAACGACGGGGCGGTGCTCGAGCTGGCCGCTCCGGCCCGCGTGTGAGCACGAGGAGACCCCGGATGCCATTCGTGCGGACCGTCCTGGGCGACATCGACCCGTCGGAGCTCGGCGTCACCTACAGCCATGAGCACCTGGTCATCGCGGGCGGCCGGACGGTCGAACGGTTCCCCGACTTCCGGCTCGACGACATCGACACGGCGGTCGCGGAGCTGGCACCGGCCCAGGCGCTCGGACTCCGGTCGGTGGTCGACGCGATGCCCGCGGATGCCGGTCGTGACGTGCTGCGCCTCGCCGACGTGAGCCGTCGGTCGGGGGTCCAGGTCATCGCGCCCACGGGCGTGCACCACCAGCGCTACTACCCCGAGCGCCACTGGACCGAGCTGCTGTCGGTCGACGAGGTGACGTCGCTCCTGGTCGCGGACATCGACGACGGCATCGATGCGCTCGACTACGGCAGCCCCATCGTCAAGCGCACCCCCCATCGCGCCGGGGTCATCAAGGTCGCCGGCTCCACGGATGGTCCATCCGCCCGGGACGCCCGCTTCTTCGAAGCCGCCGCGACGGCCCACCAGACGACCGGCTGCCCGATCCTCACCCACTGCGAGAGCGGCACGGGTGGGCTCGAGCAGGCGGCCCTCCTCACCCGCCTCGGTGCCGATCCCGGTCACGTGGCGCTCTCGCACGTGGACAAGGTGGTCGATCGGGGGTATCACCGCGAGCTGTTCGCGACCGGAGCCTTCCTGGAGTACGACCATGCCTTCCGGTGGAAGGACGGCCCGAACGGCACCCTCGAGGCGCTGGGATGGGCCGCCGAGGACGGGCACCTGGGCCAGGTCCTGCTGGGTCTGGATGCCGCTCGCCAGGGCTACTGGACCACCCACGGTGGCGGACCCGGGATGGCATGGCTGCTGGGAGGCTTCTCCACGGCCATGCGTGAGCGCGGCCTGGACGACGCGGCGCTCCACCAGCTGTTCGTGATCAACCCGGCGCGCTGCTACGCGTTCCCGAGCGCCTGAGGCGCCGTCCCCGCGCCGAGGCGGAAGGACATCCACCAGCGAAGCGTCCCGTTCGGAGGGAGCGTCCACGCGCGCCCGTGCGCCAGCGCGTCCGCCACGTGGTCGTCCGGCGAGCTCGTGGGCTCGAACGCGGTCTGGTGGATGGGCGTGCCGTCCAGCGGCCAGCCGCCCGCGTCGATCCAGACGCCCATCGTCCGGACCGGGTCACCGTCCGCCTCGACGGCGAGCACCGAGCCGTCGCGGGCATGGGCACGCGCCAGCGTGGAGCCCGCATACAGCTTGACCGCGCCCGAGGCCTCGATGGGGTGGATCCCTGACAGGTCCCAGCCGGCCGCCGGCTCGGGCCACGGCACCCGCTCGCCTGGCTCGATCGGCCAGCCGACGACCCCCACCAGGCGCACGTCGGTCACGCCCGGCAGCTCGAGACGAGTGCCCGGCTCGAGCTGGAGCGCAGGGTGCGCCGACCACAGCACGGGCATGGGCTGCGCCGAGCGCGAGGCCAGCGTGTAGTCGGCACGAACGACGCCTCCACCGGGGAGCGACAGGCGGCGCTGCAGCACCAATGGCCAGCGCGGGCTCGGCCAGGTCGTCGTGATGGCGGGCATCGATGGGTCGACGGACAGCTCGCACGGCCTGCCCCACTGGTCGCCATGGTCGCGGAGGGACGGTGCGTCTGGATCGACCGGGTCCGGGCAGCGCGTCACGGTGGGCAGGCACTCGTCCCACCCGAACGACTCCCGACCCCCATAGGTCGCCTCCTCGCCTGCCCAGCGCTCGAGGGTCCGGGCGTCGGGTGGATCGCCCTGCATCAGCCACTCGCGACCCGTCGCCTCGTCGCGCAGCGACACGACGCGGCCGCCCACCTGCGGCACCACGGTCACCGAGACGCGCTCGTCGCGCATCCGCAGCGCGTGCCACGGACCCCAGGACGTCTCGACGACCGATGCGTGCATCGGATCGATGATACGAGGCCCATCGGGCACGCTGCGTGACCTTCCTCGGTCATGCGTACACATGTGTACCTCGTCGCGCGAGCCAAACCTGTTGCTGTGCTACACGGTGCGACGCCCACGTTCCCGAGGCCGGGACCGGTCGCGGCGCAGGCGACGCGAACCGACCGGGCATCGCGTGTCGTATGAGGTCGCAGGGGCACGGCCGCCATCCGCGTGGCCGACCCGCGAAGGAGGACACGCCGTGTCGTCACACTTCGTCCACGGGACGCCGAGGGGCTCCCGTAGGCTCATCCTCGCGGCCGCCAGCGCAGGCGCCATCGCCTCGCTCGTTCTGGCCGGGCCGATCCTCGCGCAGAGCGAGGCACCGGGAGAAGAAGAGGTCTACACCGTCAACGCCACCACGACCGACCTGGGGACGTTCCTCACGGGCGAGGATGGCAAGACCCTCTACTACTTCGCCAACGACACCGCGCCGGGCGCGAGCGTGTGCGAGGGCGACTGCATCACCAACTGGCCACTGTTCCTGCTCGAGGAGGACGAGACGCTCGAGGCTGGCGAGGGCGTGACAGGCGTGCTCGCGACGTTCCCCCGAGCGGACGGCTCGATGCAGGTCAGCTACGACGGCCGACCGCTGTACTACTTCGCCGGTGACGCAGCCGCCGGGGAGACCAACGGCCAGGGGCGAGGCGACGTGTGGTACGTCGCCGCCGAGGACGGCACGCTCAACGGGCCGGCGGCACCGGCCGATGGTGGCCTCGTGGTC
>JBEVIK010000338.1:0-4914 GCA_040510715.1 Candidatus Limnocylindrales bacterium | reverse complement strand
TCGAGCAGTCCCTCGACCTGCTCCCGCACGACCGCGCGCATGGTCGCGCCATCCGGTCGTTCGGGTCGGTTGGGGGCCGCGAGCGGTCCCATGGAGCCGGCCACGAGGACGTCCCGGCCGGCCACGTCGCGTGCCTCCCGGGCGAGCTGGGCTGCCCGCCGGTTGAGCCGGGCCGCCCGGTCCGCGAGACCGTAGGGCGCCAGGCGCAGGCGGTTGGCACCGAACGTGCAGGTCTCGATGATGTCGGCGCCCGCCGCGACGTACTCCCGGTGGATCGCGGAGACGAGATCCGGATGGGTCTGCACGAGCTCGTCCAGCGAGGCGCGCTGAGGGACGCCGCGGCTGAACAGCAGCGTGCCCATGGCTCCGTCGAACAGCAATGGGCGTGCCCCGAGACGATCGGCGAACGCACGCCGAGCCGCGGACGATGACGAGGACGTGGTCATGGGCGCGAAGGGTACACGCGAAGGCGCGGGGAGCCGCACGGCGGGCTATCCACAGGCGCCCTGACTCGGGGGTATCGCGGGAACATCACCGCCGAGCCCTTTCACGATGCCCTGCAGCTCGGCCACCTCGGCGTTCCAGGCCGCTGCGCGGGACGCGCTGCCGACACACACGAAGGCGACGACCGCCACGATCATCACGACGACCACGTCGATGGCCCACTCGACCATGGCCACGCCCCGTCCGTCGTCCGCCATGTCCACGGTGGCGCCGGTCACCGGATCCACCAGCCACCAGCCCAGGCGGGCCTCCCCATCGACCATGACCGGGCGTCGCGGCCCCACGGCCACCCATCCCTCGGCGAGCACGCCCTGCAGCCGCGCCACGATGGCAGCCGGATAGCTCGCGTCCTGCGGCACGTCGGCCCGGATGACGATGAGCCCCGTCCCGTCGGTGATCGCCCGTTCGACGATGGCACCCGGACCGATCGGAGCCGGTCGCATCGCGAGGTCCGCCGGCAGGCCTTCCCCCATGCGCAGCCGCTCGGCGACGTGGCTGGCGACACCCGCGAGGATGCCTGGCGGTGCGACGGGCGCGATCCCGGCCACCGGCAGCACCCCGAAGCTGCGATGCAGCAGGTCGAGCGACTCGCGGACCCGGACCGACCCATCGCCGTCGACGACGGGGATGTAGCTGTGCATCGTCAGGTTGGGTGCGTCGAGGTGGACGGCGACACCCCGGTCGAGGGTCAGCACCGCGTTGGTCGTGTCACGTGTGACGTGATGCATGGCGGCGGGGATGCCGAGCGCAGCAGCGACGCGTGCTTCCTCCCCGGACATCCCGGCGGGCACCGTCGGCCGGCGCGAGAGCCCGGTGGCGATCGAGATGAAATACACCGCACACAGGGGCGGGTACTCGGGGGCGGCTGCCGGGCCCAGCCGGGGAAGCTCGACGGCCGGGACAGAGGCCAGGTCGATGGTGCCCGCCTGCCGGACGGCATCGCCGATCCGGTCGAACACGACCCGCTGGATACTCCTGGTCCTTCCACCGGGCGCCGTGATGGTGATGTCGAGCCACTCCGCGGTCGCCTCACCGTCCCGTGAAGCCGTCTCTCCGATGTCGAACACGCCTCCTCCGCCACCCGAGACGAGCACGCTCGACGTGGCGATGTACGAGGTCTCGCCGGCCTGGAGCACCGCCTGATATCGGACACCGCCGTCGAGGAGCTGCGCGAGGCCTCCGCCGAGCGCCTTGAGTCCCTCCGGCCTCGCGTGCCCGAAGGCGATCGGCGCATCGGTCACCTCGTCGGCGAAGAGCGTGTGCTCGATGACGACCTCCCGCTCGAGGGCGTCGCCCCTGATCCGCTCGACCACGACATCGATGTCGATCCGGTGGCGCAGGTCATCGGGCGGCGTCGTCGTAGGCTCAGCATCCTGGGTCGCCAGCCGTCCGCCCGGCTCCGTTCCGGGCAGCGTCGAATCGAGATCGAGCCAATCCGATCCGAACCGCACCTGGACCCAGACGTGGTGGCTCCGCTCGAGGAGCGGCAATGGACCGGGTGCCGCGGGCACGGTGATCCCCGCCCCCGCGAGTGCCGACACGATGGTCGTCGCTGAGGTGTCCAGGGTCGTTGCCGCCCAGGACGTCACAGCCGCGTCGATCTCCGGCAGTCGGTCCACGATCGCGCGTACCTCCGGTGCGAGGGGCGCATCCGATGTCGAGCGCGCGCCGCCGGCGAGGGCCATCTCCCTCCTCCGTCGCACCGCGGCTGGGTCGGCGGTGGTCCGCGCAAGCCCGTCAGCTGCCGCGTCATCGAGCATCCCCACGACGAAGCGCGTGGTGAGGAGCGACGCGTGCAGGAGCTCGGCGAGGAGCACGGCCTTGTCGGCAGCGCTGCCGGCGCGTCCGGTGAGGGTCGCGTGCGGCCCGCGCAGGATGCCCGCGTATGGCTCATAGGCGATCTCATCGGCGACGAACCGGAAGATGCGCTCCTGGTCGTAGTCGAGCGAGGCGGCAAGCTCATCGATGGCGACCGCCGTGGCCTGCGCGGCGGTCGCCCCAGCCCCGGGTGCCAGGCCCCCGGCAGCCCATCCAGCGCTCGCGACTCCCGCCAAGGAGAGGCCGGTCGCGCGGAGGAACGTCCGCCGGTCCATGGCGACCGTCGTCACGCGGTAGATGTACCCCGTCTCACCGGCCGTCAACCGCACGGGCGGCCGCGCGGCGGTCGCGCAAGCGGGACAGCGAGCTGCGCGCATCGGCCCGGTCGGTCCCGCCGCCATCGCCCGCGGCCCCGTTGGGACCCGTATCGGCGGCCATCGTCCCGGGCTGCGTGAGTCGCTTCACGCCGATCGGGAACTGGGTCTCGAGCAAGGCCGCGTACTCGGCGACCGTCGGGGCGCCGAACAGCGTGATCACGAGGATCGACTCGTCCATGTCGGTCTGGAGCTGGTTCACGAAGCGAGCGGCCTGGAGCGACGTGCCCCCGAGCTCGAAGAAGCGGTCGTGGATGCCGACACGGTCCAGGTCCAGCAGCACCCGCCAGCGCTCCACGAGGACACGCTCGAGTGCCGACCGGGGCGGGGCGAACGGCGCGTCCAGCGTGGGTCGGACCCGGACGGGCTCCGGCAGCTGCTTGCGGTCGACCTTGCCATTGGCGTTGAGCGGGAATCGCTCGAGGGGGATGATCATCGCCGGGATCATGTAGTCCGGGAGCCGCTCCGCGAGGCGCCCGCGCAGCTCGTCCATCCGCAGGCTCGCCCCATCGGGATGCGCGACGTAGGCGACGAGCTCTGTGTCGCCGCCTGGCCGTTCGCGTGCCACGACAACCGCGCCCCGGATCCCGTCGACCGCCTCCAGCGCCGACTCGATCTCGCCGAGCTCGATGCGGAATCCCCGGATCTTGACCTGGAAGTCGCTGCGGCCCAGGAACTCGATGTTGCCGTCCGGCAGGAAGCGTGCGAGGTCCCCGGTCTTGTACAGCCGGCCACCCGCGCGGAAGGGGTCCGGCAGGAACCGATCCGCGGTCAGGTCCGGCCGCTTGAGGTAGCCCAGGCCGACCTGGATGCCGCCGATGTACAGGTCGCCCACCTCGCCCACGGGGATCTCCTGGAGCGCTGCGTCGAGGATGTACAGCTGGGTGTTCGCGATGGCCCTGCCGATGGGCACGAACGGGAGCGTGCTGTCCCGGTCGCAGTCCCAAACGCTCACGTCGACCGCCGCCTCGGTCGGCCCGTACAGGTTGACGAGCGACGCGTCCAGCCGCTGGAAGAAGCGATCCTGCATCGCCTTGGGCAGCGCCTCACCACTGCACACGACAGAACGCAGGCTGACGCAGTCCCCGGCGCGTGGATCGTCCAGGAACAGGCCCAGCATCGAAGGCACGAAGTGGATGGTGGTGATGCCGCGCTCGGCGATGATACGCGTCAGGTATGCCGTGTCGCGGTGACCCCCAGGCTCCGCGACCACCAGCTCGGCGCCCACCTGGAGCGGCCAGAAGAACTCCCACACCGAGACGTCGAAGCTGTACGGCGTCTTCTGGAGGACCTTGTCCTCGGGCGACAGGCGGAAGTGCTCCTGCATCCAGTACAGGCGATTGGCGATGCCCTCGTGGCTGTTCATGGCGCCCTTGGGCTGGCCCGTGGATCCGGAGGTGTAGATGAGGTACGAGAGGCCCCCGCGTGACACCGGCTGGGGCGGGACCACGGGGTCGTCCGGTTGCCCGAACGGCACGTCGATGGCGAGCGGGCGCGCCGCCGTCCCGGTGAAGCGCAGCATCAGTCGCTGCTGGGTGAGCACGATGGGGTCATCGAGGTCCTGGAGCATGAACGCGAGGCGCTCCTCGGGGTACTCGGGATCGAGGGGCACATAGGCGCCGCCCGCCCGCACGATGGCGTGGAGCGCCACCACCATCTCGATGGACCGCTCCATGCACACCGCGACGAGCGTCCCCGGCGCGACACCCAGGCGCAGCAGGTGGCCGGCGAGGCGTCCCACCCGGGCGTCGAGCTCGGCGTAGGTGAGTCGCTCATCGCGGAAGCTGACCGCGGCCGCAGACGGCGTCCGGGCGGCCTGCGCGGCGAACGCTTCGTGGATCAGCTCGCTCGGGTAGTCGCGCTGGGTCTCGTTCCAGGCCGCGGGGGGAAGGGTCGAGGTCAGGCTCATCGATCTGTCACTCCGCTGCCGGCTGGGTCCTTGGTCCCCTCGAACATGGGCATGTCATCGGTCTCCGAGTTCCGGACCCCTTCCCGCGATACCACGGTATCCACCGTCCGGCGGATGATATGGAGGTCCATGCGCAGGTCGTGCTCATCGACGTACCGGACGTCGAGGTCGAGGCGCTCCTCCCAGCCGAGAGCGTTGCGCCCGCTGACCTGGGCGAGCCCGGTGATGCCCGGACGGACCTCGTGTCGACGCGCCTGGTGCGCGCTGTAGAGCGGCAGGTAGGCCACGAGCAGGGGTCGCGGGCCCACG
>JBEVIK010000337.1:0-5267 GCA_040510715.1 Candidatus Limnocylindrales bacterium | reverse complement strand
ACGCCTTCCTGTTCATCGGCCAGGGCATGGTCGACCAGGCGCTCGCGCTCCGTCCCGAGGAGCGCCGGCCATTGTTCGAGGAGGCGGCCGGCATCCGCAAGCACGAGCGGCGGCGGCGAGCGGCCGAAGCGGAGCTGGTGCAGGCCGAGGCGAACCTCGAGCGCGTCCGCGACCTGGTCGATGAGCTGCGTCCCCAGGCCAGGCGCCTCGCGGCGCAGGCCGAGCAGCAGCGGGAGCGCCGGTCGGCCGGTTCCGAGCTCGCGGAGGCGCTGGTGGCGGTCGCCCGTGCGCGGCTCGGTGGGGCGGCACGCGAGCTGGCCGCAGGCACCCAGGCACTGGAGCATGCGCGTGCGGGCGCTGACGCCGCGATCGAGCGGCTGCGCACGGCCGAGGCGGACTCGGCCGAGGCCGCCCAGGCCCTCGCCACGCGCCAGGAGGCCGAGCGCGCGGCACGCGAGCGGCTCGAGGCGGCAAGGGTCGCGGTGGTCGAGCTGCGGCTGGCGGAGTCGCGCGCGGCCACCGATGCGCAGGTCCTGGAGCGCGACGTGGCACGGGTCCGTGCCGACCGCGACGTCCTCGAGCAGCGCATGAGCGTCACGCGGCTCGAGCTCGCGGTCGCGGTGCCGGAGCTGGATGCCGCGGCCGAATCGGCGCTCGAGGAAGCCGGCGCTCGTCTCGCCGACGCCGAGCGGCAGCTCGCCGAGGTGCGGGATTCGGGCCGTGCCGCGGCCGAGCGCGGCGAGCGTGCCCGCGAGGCGCGCCTGGCGGCCGAGGCGGCATTCGCCCGGGCGCGCTCCCGTGTCGAGGCGGTGTCGCAGGCACTCGGCACGCAGACCGAGCAGGCGCGGGCGGGCGCCGAGCGTGCCCGCGATGCGCTGGCGAGCAGCGAGCAGGCAGCGGCCGAGGCGGTACGCCTCGCAGCGGCCGAATCGGATGCCGACGCCCGGGTGACCGATGCGCGGGAGCGGTCGGCGGCAGCCGACGAGCGGACGGCCGAGCGGGCGGCGGCCGTGGGTCGCGCCCGCGCCGGGGCCGATGCGGCACGCGCGCATCTCGAGGCCCTCACGCGGCGGCTCGCGGCAGATGGGACCGCGCCGATCGCCCGCGTCCTCCACGGTCGGGGCGGCCGGCGGCTCGACGAGGGGCTCGAGGTCGAGCCCCGCCTCCGGCGAGCCGTCGCCGCAGCCCTCGGTGACGTCCTGACCGCGACCAGCGTGCCGGCCGACGGCATCCCTGAGCTGGCAGGTGGCGACCAGGGGACGTTCGTGGTCGAGTCGCGTGGGCGAGACCAACGGCGAGCAGCGGATGCGACCGACCTCGCGGCTCGACTCGCCGCGGCCGGCGGTGGCCTGCTGACCGAGGCCGTCCTGCGCGATCCCACGGGTCTCGTGACCCGGCTCCTCGCCCGATGTGCCTGGGTGCCGGACATCCCGGTGGCGCTCGAGCTCGCGGGCCGGCTCCCGGCCGGCTGGCGGCTCGCCACGCCGGCCGGCGGGCTCGTGACCGACGAAGGCGTTGTCCGCCTCGGCAGCAGCGACGACGCACTGGAGCTGCGCGCCCGTGCAAGTGAGGCCGAGCGCACGATCCGCGAGGCGGAGGAACGGGCGGCGGCAGCCGAGCGCGAGCGAGCGGACGCCGAGGCCACTCGGGAGTCCGCGCGCGCCGCGCTGGACGAGGCCCGCTCCACCCTTGCGACCGCCCAAGGCGAGCGGCGCGTGGCCGACGATCGTGCCAGGGCGTCGGCACGTGCCGCTGACCTGGCCGCGCGCGAGCAGGCGTGGACCGCCACCCAGCTCGAGCGCCTGCAGCAGGAAGCGGATGCCGCGAGCGCCGAGCTGCGGACTCGCGAAGGCGAATCGGCTGCGTGGAGGGGGACAGGCGACGACGCCCCGGTCGACGCCCAGGGACAGGCGCAGCTCGATGCCCTCGGTGCGCGAGTGACGGGCCTGCGGGAGGAGCGCGAGCGGCACGCAGGCGCGGCGAGCGCCGCTCGCCGCCGGCGTGATGAGGCACTCGACGGGAGACGCCGCTCCGAGGTACGGCTCGCCATGGACGAGGCCCGCGCGACCGAGCTGGATGCCGAGACGGACCGCCTGGTCGGGTCCCAGGCCGGCCGCGCCGGGGAGCTGGCACGGGTGCGGGAACGCCTCGAGACCGCGGTCTCGGACCAGGAGCGAGCCGCAGTGGTGCTGTTCCGGACCGAGGAGGCCGGCACCGACGAGCGGGCGCGACGGGAGGCTGCCGACGCGGCAGCGTCCGCGGCGCGTGAGCGCCTGCGAGAGACGGAGGCTCGCGCACGTGCGGCCGAGGTCGCCGCGATGGGCGCCCAGCTGCAGCTCGACGCCGGGCGCGAGGCGCTCCTCGTCGAGCTGGCCGGCATCGGCGCGGACGGCCTCCGGGCGCTCACCAGCACCGACGCCGAGCCGGACCCGGACGCGCTCGCCACGGCACTCGAGGAGGCACTCGACGCGATGCTCGCCGGGTGGGCGGCGGACCCGGCGGACGTCGATCCCGGTCCGTCCGCGGCGAGGCTGGGCGCACTCCGTCGCCGCTACCACGAGCTGGGTGCCGGGAACCCCTTCGCCGCGCAGGAGCTGGCCGAGGTGCGCGAGCGCCTCGACGGGCTCGAATCGCAGCAGGTCGACCTCGAGCACGCCATCCGGGACACCCGAGCCCTCATCACGCGCCTGGAGGGGCTCATCGCGGACCAGTTCCGGGACACGTTCGTGGCGCTCGAGGGCGCGTTCTCCCGCCGGTTCGAGCAGCTGTTCGGGGGAGGCGACGCCTCGCTGTCGCTGACCGCACCAGAGGACCTCGGCGCGACGGGTGTCGAGATCACGGCGCGGCCCCCGGGCAAGAAGCGGCAACCGCTGGCGATGCTGTCGGGTGGGGAGCGCGCCCTCACGGCGGTCGCCCTGCTGCTCGCGATGCTCGAGGTGCGGCCGGTGCCGTTCTGCGTGCTGGATGAGGTGGATGCGGCGCTCGACGAGGCGAACGTCGGCCGCTTCGCGGCCGCGCTGCGGAGCCTCGCGGAGCACATCCAGTTCGTGGTCATCACCCACAATCGGGGCACCATCGAGACCGCGGACGCCCTGTACGGGGTCACCGCGGGTGACGACGCGGTGAGCCACGTGGTCTCGCTCCGCCTCGCCGACCTGCCACCCGCCGATGCCGACGGGACCCGGGACGCGTTCGCCGGGGCCATCCGTTGAGAGAGGGACGATGAACCAGGGATCGGACGCCCAGGAGCTGTGGACCGGGCTCGAGCGCAGCCGATCGGGGCTGGTCGGGCGCATCCGCGCCGTGCTCGGTGGCAGCAGCGGCGACGAGGCCTGGGAACGCGTCGAGGAGGCGCTCATCGCGGCCGACCTCGGGGCCGACCTCTCGGTCGAGGTCGTCGAGCGCGCACGGCAGCGGCGGGACCTGCCACCCGAGCTGGCGCTCCAGGCAGAGCTCATCGGGCTGTTCGCGCCCCGCGATCCCGTGCCCTGGCCACGCAAGCCGGCGGACGCCCCCGCCGTGATCCTCGTCGTCGGCGTCAATGGCACGGGCAAGACGACGACCATCGCCAAGCTCGCCAACCGCTTCAAGACCCGCGGCGCACGCGTGCTGCTCGCAGCCGGCGACACCTTCCGGGCCGCGGCCATCGAGCAGCTCCAGGCGTGGGCGAAGCGCATCGACGTGCCCGTGGTCGCGCACGCCGCCAATGCCGACCCGTCGGCGGTGGTGTGGGATGCCATGGATGCCGCCGCAGCACGCGGCACCGACGTGGTCATCGTGGATACCGCCGGCCGCCTGCACACCAAGAGCAACCTGATGGAGGAGCTGGCCAAGATCCGGCGCACCATCGCCAAGCGGCTGCCCACCGCGACACCCGAGGTCGTGTTCGTGCTCGACGCGACGACGGGCCAGAACGGCCTCCAGCAGGCCAAGGCGTTCCACGAGTCCGCGGGGCTCACGGGGGTCGTGCTCACCAAGCTCGACTCGACGGCCAAGGGTGGGGTGGCATTCGCCATCGAGCACACCGTGGGCGTGCCGGTCCTGTTCGTCGGCGTGGGCGAGCGGATCGACGACCTGCTCGACTTCGACCCCAACGCGTTCGCGCAGGCCATGTTCGGCTGAGCACCCTCGACACGTCGATCGCCGCGGCCGCCATCGAGCTGGCGGCACGCGACGAGGACCTCGCCCGGATCCTCGAGGCGCTTGGGCCACCGCCCGCGTGGCACCGCGGCGCCGGCTTCCGGACGCTCGTCCACATCGTGCTCGGGCAGCAGGTGTCGCTCGGATCGGCACGCTCGGCGCTCCTCCGGCTCGAGGGAGCGGTGGGCAAGGTGACCCCCGACGCGCTCGCGGCCACCAGCGAGGAGCGCCTTCGGGCTGCCGGCCTGACGCGCCAGAAGTCGCGCTACCTGGTGGACCTCGGGGCGGCGGCGGCGGACGGGACCCTCGACCTCGACGCACTATCCGGGGAGCCCGACGAGAGGGTGGTCGCGCGCCTCACCGCGCTGCGCGGCATCGGCCGCTGGACCGCGGACATCTACCTGCTGATGGGCCTCGCCCGCCCCGACGTCTGGCCGGCGTCGGACCTCGCGCTCATCGTCGCGGCCCGGACCGCCAAGAGGCTCCCAGCGGACGCGCCCGCGGACGTCGTGGCCGGCATCGCCGGGGGCTGGCGCCCGTACCGCTCCACGGCCGCGCGGATGCTCTGGCAGGACTACCTGGTCCGTCGCGGACGATCCCTCGACGACTAGGCAGGCGGCGGCCCAGCCGCCTGGTCCGCCATGTCGCCCAGCTCCACGATGAGCGCCACGGCCTCGTCGAGGCTCATGCGGCGCCCGGTCTCGACCGCGGCGGCGAACGCCTCGGCCGGCATGGCTGCGCGTGCGGCGGCGACAGGGTCGATGCCCCCGATGAATGAGGCGAGCCTCCCTGGCGGCCGGACGCCATAGCGCTCGCACAGGCTCTCGAACGCACCCGACAGCCGGGCGGCGTCCTCGAGCCTGCCGAGCATCGAGGCGATGAGCACGCCCACATTGAGCGAGATGGTCGCCGTCCCGAGGTCGCGCATGGCGTGGGTCTCGACCAGCGATCTGACGGACTGGCGGATCGCACGCGGCAGGTCCCCCCGCATGAATGCGACCCACCCAAGGCTGCCGTTCGTCATCGCGAGGTACCGACGGTCATCGAGGCGCTCGAACCGCGCCCGGTCAGCGAGCAACCGCTGTTCCGCCTCGTCCACCTCACCCCTGACCATCGCGGCGACACCG
>JBEVIK010000336.1:0-3285 GCA_040510715.1 Candidatus Limnocylindrales bacterium | reverse complement strand
GCGAAGTGGTCGAACGCATCCGCGGTCGGATCCCACGTCGCCAGCACCGCCGGCGGCCGTCGCTGGAGGTGCCCGCCGCCGTCCCGCTCCAGCGGCCGCAGGTAATGCGCCGCGAGCACGCGCGTCCGATCGGTGACGGGACCGGGCGCCACGCTCGGCACGGTCCCCACGACGAGCACGAGACCCAGGCGCCGGACCGCATCCTCGGGCAACCCGGTGGCAGGACCGGTCGCCGACTCGATGAGCTCCTTGAGCCCGGGCGCCTGCGCGACGGCGGCCAAGCGCATGCCGGCGCGCATGAACGAGGCGAGGGAGGTCACGCTCGGCTGGCCCGCGTCCAGGTCGATGATGAGCGCCGGGGCCGCGGGCGGCAGGTGGATGAGCACGTCTGCGACCAGCAGGCGATCGGACACCTCGGCGTCGCCGGTCACGACGATGGGCACGCCGCCTTCCACCATCAGCCAGCACAGCGCGGCGAGGTCGGCATCGAGCACGCCGTCGCGGACGAGCTCGGGCAGGTCGATCAGCGGTTCGGGCACCCAGCGAGGATACCGGCGCCGGAGACCTCAGGCCGGACGGAAGCCCTCGTGCTCGGGTGGCGGCGCGTGCCGGATCATGATGTGCCGGCTGACCGAGAACTCCAGCACCGCCTCCTGGCTCATGTCCTTGCCGAAGCCGCTGCCCTTGACCCCGCCATGCGGCGCCTCCGATGCGATGGGGAGGTGGTCGTTGACCCACGTGACGCCGACCTCGAGCGCATGGCTGACCCGGAGGGCGCGGCCGACGTCCGAGGTCCAGACGGACGACGCCAGGCCGTAGGGCGTGTCATTGGCGAGGCGGACCATCTCCTCCTCCGATTCCGCCGGCACGACCACCAGCACCGGCCCGAAGACCTCCCCCTGGACGATCTCGCTGTCCTGGGTGGCGCCCACGATGAGCGTGGGCGGGTAGTACGCCCCCGTGCCGTCGATGGGTGACCCACCGGTGAGCGCCTCCGCGCCACCGGCGACGGCCCGGGACACGAAGCCGTGGACGGTGTCGCGGTGGTCGGCGGAGATGAGCGGGCCGATATCCGTGTCCGGCGCGTCCGGGGCGCCGACCCGGATGGACGCCATCGCCGCCCGCAGCGCATCCACGACCTCCGCGTACCGGGAGCGCTCGACATAGACCCGCGTCGCCGCCGTGCAGTCCTGACCGGTGTTGTAGGTGCCGCCAAGGGCCACCGCGCGCGCCATGGCAGGGATGTCCGCATCCGCGAACACCAGCGCCGGTGCCTTGCCTCCCAGCTCCAGCGACAGCCGCTTGACCCGCGGCACGGCGCCCTCCATCACACGGCGACCGGTCTCGGTGGAGCCGGTCACCGTGACCATGTCCACGCCCTCGTGGCGCACGATGGCCTCGCCTACCGCGCCGCTCCCCGGGACCACGTTGACGACGCCTGCCGGCGCGCCGGCCTCGAGGAACAGGCGACCGAGGTGGAGCGTCGATCGAGGGGTCCGGGACGCCGGCTTGATGAGGACCGTGTCGCCTGCCGCGAGGGCGGCACCGAGCTTCCACACAGCCCTGATCAGCGGGAAGTTCCAGGGCGCGATGGCGCCCACGACGCCCACCGGCCGTCGGATGAGCAGCGAGGTATAGCCCGCCGACAGGACCCCGGCACCGGTCCCGTCGAGCGACCGGGCGGCGCCCGCGAAGAAGCGCATGTTGTCGATGGCGAAGGGCAGCTCGCCGTCGCGCATCGTGGCCACGGGCTTGCCGGAGTCCTCGACCTCGAGCCGGGTCAGCTCGTCCGCGTCCCGCTCCATGAGGTCCGCGAGTCGGAGCAGGACGCGAGCTCGCTCACCGGGTGTCCGGCTTCCCCACTCCCCTGTCGCTCGCCGCGCGGCCGCCACGGCCGCGTCCACCTGCGCCGGCGAGCAATCGCGGACCTCGTCCACCGACGACCCGGTCGCCGGATCGATGATCGCCCGTGCGTTTCCTTCCCCCTCGACCTCGCGTCCGTCGATGATCGCCCTGGGCGTCACGCCGCGCTGGCCCCGGCCGTCCGGAGCCCGAGCTCCTCGATGAGGTCCGCCGCCCTGCCCGCACCGTCGGCCGCACGGATCCGCGCGGATGACTCGGCGAGGCGTGCCCTGAGCCCGGGGTCGCCCAGCAACCGGTCGATGGCGCCGTGCATCTGCTCATCGGTGAAGGCATAGGTCGCCAGGCGGACGCCGAAGCCCCGCTCGTCGACCCGCTGGGCGTTGTCGTACTGGTCCCAGAACAGGGGCAGCAGGATCATCGGCTTGCCGGCGTGCATGGCCTCGGTGGTCGTGTTGTTGCCACCGTGGGTGATGACCAGGTCCACCTGCGGCACGATCGATGCCTGGGGCAGGAACTCGGCACCCCACATGTTGGGCGCGAGATCGTACTCCGCGTGCTGGGGACCCTTGGACACGATGAACCGATGGCGGGTCCGCCCGAGCGAGTCCACGAGCCGGCGCATGAGGTCCACGTCCGCGGATCCGAGCGAGCCCAGCGAGAGGTAGATGAGCGCGCTGTCCGCTGGTCGGTCACGCACCTCGGCGGGCAGCTCGAAGGGCGCGTCCGTGGTCCGCACGGACGACTCGAGGCGATGCCACGTCGCGTCGAGCGGGCGCGCGTCGACGTAATCGAGCGCTTCCGGGTAGACGTACATGTTGAGGTGCTCGGACGCGTGGATGAACTCGAGATCCGGGAGTCCCGGCGCGCCCTGCTCGCGGACCCAGGAGTCGAATGCCGACCACATCGGTCGATGGGTCTGGTCGTAGCGCGCCCGGAACCCGGCCCACCCGGACCGGTCCGCGGCGGGCAGCCCGGAGTACGCGGGCGCGATGTCCGGTCCCGGCACCTCGAGCGGGTTGCAGGACACGATGCGCACGAACGGCGCTCCATGGGTCACGAGCGCCGGGAAGCACACCACGTTGTCCTCGACGATGACGTCCGGTGCCTGCCGGGCGAGGATGTCGCGGAGCTGCGGCTCGCAGTACCTCGCGCCGTCGATGAGCGCCTGCCACGTGGGCGCCATGAACGTGTCCAGCTGGTCGATGGTGGGCTTGCGGAACTCGGGCGCGGTGTCCCGGATGAAGTCCTTCCAGAACTGGCCGGCGTCCTGGGGCGTGTCATCCTCCGGAGGCGCGGCCAAGTGGACGAGGTCCTCCCCGAACCCCAACGGCTCGAGCGTCCCCTGCCAGCTCGCCTCTGCCGCGAAGACCACCCGGTGCCCCCGGTCGAGCAGCCGCTTGCCGATGCCCACGCAGTTGTTGG
>JBEVIK010000335.1:0-4162 GCA_040510715.1 Candidatus Limnocylindrales bacterium | reverse complement strand
CACCTCGAACAGCTGACCGCCGAGGTACGACGCGGCGGTGCTGATGCCCATCCGGGCGAGCACCTTGCGCAGGCCCGCCTCGAACGCGCGCAGAAGGTTGGCGATGGCGGCCTCGGCGGTGACATCCTCGGCACCGCGGGTGCCTGCGAGCTCGGCGGCGAGCTCGATGGACAGCCAGGGCACCACCGCGGACGCGCCCGACGCGAGCGTCATGGCCGCCGTGTGGACATCCAGCAGGTCCGCGCCGTCCACCACGATGTCGGCCTGGCCCCGGAGACCCGCGTCGGTCAGCGATGCATGCGCGGCTCCCGCGGCGAGCACCGAGCCCACGGGCAGCCGGCCGCCCGCGACGAACGCCCGATCGGACAGCACGAGCAGCTCGATGCCATCGTGCGCAGCGTCGCTCGCGGCGGTGGCGATGCGCTCGATGGCGGCCGCGAGGCCGGCCTCGCCCGCGGCCGGGTCCCACGTGGCATCGATGGTGCGCACCCGTCGCCGGCGCCCGTCGCCGATGCCCGAGCGGCCACCCACGAACATCCGCTCGAGCGACGGGAGGTCGGCCACGAACGGGGAGGGGAGCCGGAGCGTGCGCCCGTGCGGCGGCAGCGGCGCCAGCAGCGGCGCGCGGCGCCCGAGGTCCACCGTCAGGTCCATGACGATGCGCTCGCGCTCGGGGTCGATGGGCGGGTTGGTGACCTGCGCGAAGCTCTGGCGCAGGTGGTCGGCGACCGGCCGGTCCATGTGGGACGTGCCGGGCGTCGGCGTGTCGTCGCCCATGGACCACAGCGGCTCGTGCGCCTCGAGGGCCATGGTCTTGATGTCCAGCCGCTGGCGCTCGGCGTCGAGTCCCGCGATCCAGCGCGCCGCGAGCGGCGTGGTCGTCGTGGGCGCCACGATGGGCAGCGACACCGGGCCGGGCTGGGCATCCGCGGGGGACGGGACCTGGCGGCGGCTCTCGGCACGCATCATCGAGCGGGCGGCGTCCTGGCGCGCCTCATGGTCCCGCCGGATCGTGCGGCGCTCGACATCCACGATGAACATCTCGCCGGGCCCCAGCCGCCGCTGCTCCACGACGTCCGAGGGGTCGAGCGGCACGGCGCCCGCCTCGGACGCGGCGGCCACGATGCCGGAGCCCGTGACGGTCACGGCCATCGGCCGCAGGCCGTTGCGGTCGAGCATGGTGCCGACACGGGTGCCGTCACTGAACGCGAGCGCGGCCGGGCCATCCCACGGCGCGATGAGACCTGCCGCGCGGCGGCGGAGCCCATCGAGCTCGGGCACGATGTCGGTGCGCAGCGCGGGGGCGTCAGGGATGGCGACCAGCAGCGCGGCGTCGAGCCGCCAGCCCGACGCGATCATCAGGTCGAGGACCTCGTCGAGCGAGTGCGAGTCGGAGACGCCGTCGAGCAGCAGCGAGCTCATGGCAGCGAGCCGGTCGCCGATCTTGCCGCCCAGCTTCGCGCGCCGTCCTCGCACCTGCTCGCGATTGCCGCGCACCGTGTTGATCTCACCGTTGTGGGCGAGGATCCGGAACGGCTGCGCGAGCGCCCAGGTGGGATGCGTGTTGGTGGCGTATCGCTGGTGGAACACGACGTGGCTGACGGGCAGGTCGGTGAGCAGGTCGGGATACAGCGCGCCGACGGCCGCACCCGCGACGAGGCCCTTGTAGACCACGGTGCGCGAGGACGCGGACACCACCGCGAAGCCCTCGATGCCGGCCTCGCCGACCGCGATCTCGGCCCGCCGCCGGGCGAGCAGCAGGCGTCGGTCGAGGTCCGCGCGCGGCGTGCCCGACGGCGCGGTGACGATCGCCTGGGCCACCGTGGGCAGGCTGGAGCGCGCCTCCTGGCCGAGCGCGTCGGGATCGACGGGCACTTCCCGCCAGCGGTCGAGCGTCAGGCCCTCCGCAGCGATGGCGTCCGCGACGATGGCGCGCGAGCGGGCGTCGGCGGCGGCATCCACGGGCAGGAACAGGAACATCACCCCGAAATCGCCGCGCAGGCCCGGCGCGAGGAGCGCCCGCACCGATGGCTCGAGCGGCAGGAGCACGCCCGCACCATCCGATGACGCGCCATCCGCGGCGAAGGCACCGCGATGTCCCAGGGCGCCCAGTCCCGCGAGCGCGAGCGGCAGCACCTTGTCCCGCGATGCCCCGGTCGCGTCCGCCACGAAGCCGACGCCACACGCGTCATGCTCGAAGCGCGGATCGTAGAGGGGGTACACGGGGTCGAAGGACACGACGGGGACCCTTTCGCGAGGAGACGGCACCGGCGGAGCCCAGCCCCTCCGGACTCCGCTGCGGATCTCGGGACTCGACCGACCGTAGCCGCTCGGTCGTGCCGGGGTCAGCACCGCGATGGTTCTGACACGGTTGCGAATGGGTTACGGACGTCCCAGGACGGTGGATGGCTCGCGACGGGTAGACTGGTGCTCCGCCCACGACCATCGACACACCCGGTGACGCCCGGCCGCGTCCCGAAGGAGCCCTGACCGTGGACAACCACACGCCGGTCCTCATCGCGACCATCGCCATCGGGCTGTCCCTGGCATTCGTGCTGGGCATGGTGGCGCGCCGGCTGCGCCTGCCGACGCTCATCGGCTACCTCGCGGCGGGCGTCCTCATCGGCCCGTACACCATCGGCTATGTCGCGGATGCGGCGATCGCCACCGAGCTGGCGGAGCTGGGCGTGGTGCTGCTGATGTTCGGCACGGGCATCCACTTCTCCATCCGGGACCTGCTGGCGGTGCGGTCGGTCGCCCTGCCCGGGGCCGTGGTGCAGAGCCTGCTGACGACGCTCGTGGGCATCGTCGTGGGCGTGCTGTTCGGATGGGGCGTCGTGGGTGGCCTGGTGCTGGGCCTCGCCATCTCGGTCGCGAGCACCGTCGTCCTGCTCCGCGCGATCATCGAGCGCGGAGAGCTGGACTCCATCCAGGGCCGCGTGGCCGTGGGCTGGCTCATCGTGGAGGACATCTTCACGATCATCGTGCTGGTGCTGCTGCCGAGCGTCGCGCCGATCCTCACGGGGGAGGGCGGCTCGCTCCTCTCGGCGCTCCAGGACCTGGCGGTGGCGCTGCTCCTCGCGGCGATCTTCGCGGGCATCATGCTCATCGCGGGCATGCGCTTCGTGCCCCGCATCCTCGACCTGGTCGCACGCGAGCGCTCCCGGGAGCTGTTCGTGCTCGCGGTCCTGACCCTGGCGCTGGGCGTCTCGTACGTCGGCTACGAGGCGTTCGGCGTGTCGATGGCGCTGGGCGGGTTCCTCGCCGGCGCGGTGGTCAGCGAGTCCGACCTGAGCCACCAGGCGGCAGCCGAGGCCACACCGCTCCGGGACACGTTCTCGGTGCTGTTCTTCGTATCCGTGGGCATGCTCGTGGACCCAGGCTGGATCATCACCCACCCGGTGCCGGTGCTCGTGGTGACGGCCGTGGTCATCGCGGTCAAGTTCGCGGCCGCGTACGGCGTGGTGCTCGGGCTGGGCTATCCCTCGAAGATCGGCCTGACCGTCGGCGCCGCGTTGTCCCAGGTGGGCGAGTTCACGTTCATCCTGATCACCCTCGGCGTGACCCTCGGGCTCATCCCCGCCGACGCCCTCCAGGTGGTCGTCGCCGCGGCGCTCATCTCCATCACCCTCAACCCGCTCATGTTCCGGCTGGTGGATCCGCTCACGAGCTGGGTCGAGCGGGTGCCCGCCCTCGAGCGCCTGTCGCGTCGCTCGGACGCGGAGGTGGCCGCGCTCGACCGCAGCCACCCCGAGGAGCGGCTTCGGAACCATGCCATCGTGTGCGGGCACGGACGGGTCGGCCGCCTCGTGACCTCCGCGCTGGAGCGGCGCGGGTTCTCGTACGTGGTCATCACCGACGACCGGCACGAGACGGTGCGGCTGCGTGACCGGGGCGTGACCACCCTGTTCGGGGACGCCGCCAACGCCGAGATGCTGGAGCACGCCCGTATCGGCGAGGCGCGCATCCTCATCGTCGCCATCCGGGACGAGCATTCCACCCGATTGATCGTGCAGCGGGCGCGCGAGCTGGCACCGCGCCTGCCGATGGTCGTGCGTACCCACAACGAGCACGAGCGCGACGTGTTCATGGACATGGGCGGCGACATCCAGACCGTCCTCGCTGAGCTCGAGGTCGCGGTCCAGATGACGCGATACGTGCT
>JBEVIK010000334.1:0-6737 GCA_040510715.1 Candidatus Limnocylindrales bacterium | reverse complement strand
TCTCATCGTGACGCCCGCTCCCGACCTCCCGGAGTCCTGACGGCAGCGGTCCGCACGCACGGTGGATGAGAAGCTCGTGGCCCATCTCGACGCGCTGACCTCGGTCGCGAAATGGAACGGCCATGACCACCAGGTCAGCGGGCGCGAACGCTCCCCCGCAACGGGTGCATACGGCGAGCGTGTCGATCTCCATCGCCTTTGTCATCCACATTCCGCGCCGCTACGACGGTCGCGCCCGCTTCGATATCGCGGAAGGCCCAGGTATGCGAGGCGTCCGATGATGCCGACGCCCCAGCCATCCATGGGTGAAGCATGACGGTCCCGCGGGTCTGAGCGGCCACGATTACCGCAACGCGGCATTCCATCGGCATCGCGTCTGGGTGTCTGTGGCCGATATGGTCATTGCCCAGCCGTGACCTCAGGGCCAGATGCGAGCGAGCGCCCGGCGGCCGGGTCCCCCTGGCGGGCCGCTAGCGACCCATGACCTTGCGCAGGGCCATGGCGGCGATGCCGGCCATCGCCGCCTTCGCGATGGGACTGCTGAGCAGGCCGCCCCCCGTGGCTTGCCCGGGACCGCCGAACCCGCCGCCGCCCACGGCGCCGATGAGCTGCTCGAGGATGCCCGGCTGCTTCTGCTCGGCGCGGGCCGTCATCCGAGCCAGCTGCGCCGGGTCCTGGAACCGGTCATCGACCCCATCGCCGTCGAAGTCGGTGATGCCCTGTTGATGCGCCCGCTGCTGGATGTACCGGCCGAACTCCAGACGCTGCTCGGGCGTGAGCCGCTCGAACGCCTGCCGAGCCGCCTCCTCGTAGTCCCGCGGTGGCAGGACGCGGGCCACCTGGCGATACCGATCCACCGCCTCCTGGTCGCTGACGCCGTCCCATGGCGGTGCCTTCTCGTATCGACCAGCGAAATCCTCGAGGCCCTGGCGCTCATCGCCGCCGAGCAGGTTCTGCAGCAGGTCCATGTCGTCTCCTCGTCGGGTGCGGCGGGCCGGTCCCTTTGTAGGCTATGGGCGGCCCAGGGCCCCGGCGCTTTCGATCGCGGCTGCTCCCGTGACAGGCGCGCGACGGTCGGCCCGCGCCGATACGGGGCACGCTGATCCAGGCCATGGGGTGGCGCCGACCTCGGGATCGGCAGCCTCGTCGGAGGGGGGACGACTCGACTCGGGCCCGAGCAGGACGTCGGCGATCACCAGGTCTCGTGCATCTGCGTGCAGACAGACGCGACCGTGCCGCGGGTGCCGCCCGAGCGCCTCATTCCGTCGAGGGGCAGGGCCGTCCGGCACCCGGAGCCGCCGGCGCCGTGGGATCGGCGATACCTGTGGGTGGCGGAGTCCGAGGAACGATGGACCGCAGCCCGCCTCACCCCATCGCCAGCGCCCAGCTCCTAGGAGTCTCGGGCAGGCGCGACAGGAGCACGGCTTCGCCTCGGAGGATCGTGGACGTGCATCGAACCAGTCGATCCGAGGAGCGAGCGGTGGGGCCAAGACGTCGTGGCCTCCGGTCACGACTCCTGGTAGTCGTTCGCGAGCGGATCCTGCGGGGTGCCGCGCGGGCAGGTCCACGGGACGTAGTTCGACACGTCCTGGGTGATCGTGATCGTGGCGCCGTAGCCGACGAAATGCGTGAGCCAGATCCACACCGTGTAGAACGTGGCGGATACCGGCGCCCCGTTCACGCCGGACTTGATGGTCACGAAGTCGATGGGATCATCCGTGATGATGCTGATCGTGGTCCCCATGTCGCCCTCGACCTTCGTGCCGGGCGTCGGGTCCGGACATGAGATCGCCGGGTTGTCCATCACGAACACGTAGTCCGGGTCGCCCTGGTTGACGTCCGCGCCCAGCGCCACGCCCGGCAGCAAGGCCACCAATAGCGCTGTCACCCCTGCCAGTCGCCGCATCTCGCACTCCCCTGAGTATCGGCTCTCGCGCTGGGCTCACGGGCCGATGACCGCAGTTGTAGCCGATCGGTCGTCCGGTCGCATTGGCCCGGGTGTACCGGGCGGAGGCGCGACGGGGCACATCCCCGGACCGCTCGCCATCCCCAGCGACCACTCCCGACTAGCTACCGGCTGGGTCCCGGCAGCAGGAACGACGGAAGCCCGGTCCAGGAAGGGCACCGGGCTTCTGTGCGAGCGTCCTCAGGCGAGCCTCGAGGGGCACGGTAGCCCGAAAGGCTCCGGGTGCATGCGATCCACCCGACCCTGCGAGCGTCAGATCGCCGACACTGCGTCAACAGGTGCGTCGGGCCGCCGACCGCGTGGTGGCGGCGAGGCACCAGCTACACGGTGGTGGGTCGCCAGGGCTCGTGCTCGTGCGCCAGCCAGACCAGCTCCGGGTCGAGCGAGCGCACCAGCCGCCGGCCTTCGGTGTCGGGCTCGTCGAACTCGCCGTGCCACACCGCCACGTCGCCACCGATGACGATCGGACGGCCGCCGGTCTCGATGACGACCACCTGCGTGCCGGCGGTGTGACCGGGTGCCAGGAGGAGCCGGACCCCGGGCAGCAGCTCGAGCTCGCCGTCGACCGGCACGTACTCCACGCCGGGCGCCTCGAGCCACTCGCGGATGGTGTAGTCGTCCTGGCTGCGCGCGTCCTCGAGTTCCCGCCGCTGGACGTAGACCGGCTTGCCGGCGAACAGGTGGTTGGCCCCGCAGTGGTCGCCGTGCAGGTGCGTGTTGACGACGATGTCGATGCCGGCGAGGTCGAGGTCCTGGTCGGACAGCGGCCGGAGGCGCGGCTCCATGTCGGCCAGCAGCGGGTGCAGCTCCGTCATGCCGGTGTCGACCAGTACGCGGGCATCGGGATGGTCGATGAGGTGCACGTAGATCGGCATCCGCTCGCCCTCGACGTGCAGGTCGGCAACGAAGACCGGCGTGACGGTGATCGAGGCAGGGGCACTCATCGGGCACCCGTCCTCGCGGTGGTGATCGATACGTGAGCCATGACGACCTCCCCTGCCGGTTCCCGGCTGACGCGCGGCGGATCGACCGCGATCCGAGTGATTGACCGCCCGAGCCGGCGGGATCCATCGCAGCGCGTCGAGGGCGGATGTATCAGGTTCCCCCTTTCGTCCTCCTGCCCGATGTGAATACGATGGACACCATGACCGACACCGCGCGGTCACCCATCCCGTCCGGCGAACCCCCGGGAGGGTCGGACGCGGCCGTGACCCCCTCGGACACACTCAGCGGGAAGGCGCGCTGGGAGCACGCCGGCGTCCTGTTCGGGCGCTGGCGCGACGGTGACAGCCAGGCGATGGACGAGCTGGTCCGCCTGCTCACGCCGGTGCTGTGGCACGTGGCGCGAGCCCACGGGCTCGACCGGGAGCTGGCCGAGGACGTGGTCCAGACCACGTGGCTGACGCTCATGCGGCAGCACACCTCGATCGCGGAATCCAAGGCGGTGTCGGGGTGGCTCACCACGTGCGCTCGGCGCGAGGCCTGGCGGGTGGGCAAGGTGCAGCGCCGCAGCGAACCCACCGAGGACCTCGACCTCGAGCCCCTGCTGCCGACCCAGATGTCCGCCGAGGACGAGGCCGATCGCGGCTCCACGAGCCGGATGCTGTGGGCCGCCGTGAGCCAGCTCACCGAGCGATGCCAGCGCCTGTTGCGCGTGGTCGCTTTCGAGGACCGGCCCGACTATGCTCACCTCGCGCGTTCCCTTGCGATGCCCATCGGGAGCATCGGCCCGACGCGCCAGCGTTGCCTGGCCAAGCTGCGTGCCCTGCTCGCCGACCAGGGCGTCGCACCGCTGGAGGGGCGATCATGACCGCCGACCATGACCCGACCACCGCGGACGCGGCGCTCTTTTCGAATCTGCGTGCCATGTGGGACACGCTGGACCCGGTCCCCTCTGGCCTCGCCGATCGCATGGTGGCCGCCGTGGCGATCGAGGACCTCACCCGCGAGTGGACGGTGCTCACGCTCGTGGAGGGCAGCGGTCTCGCGGCCGTCCGAGGCGAGACGGACACCCTCATCCTCCAGTTCAGCGACGGGTCCTCGAACGTGCTGCTGCACGTCTCGATGACCGAGGGGGGACTGCGCCGGGTGGACGGGTGGATCGACCCGCCCGCCCTCGAGGTGCGGCTCGCCCAGGGCGACCGTGAATGGACGGCGACACCGAGCGAGGGCGGCCGATTCGAGCTCGACGGAGTGAGCGCTGGGCTCTCGCGACTCCGGATGGTCCTCCAGCCGCCCGACGGCGCGCTGCGAGAGGTGATGACCCCGCAGTTCGAGGTGTGACCCGGACGGCGGCCCGAACGACCGGACGAGCATGAAGGAGGGGGAACCGATGGGCGACGACGGCAACCGCGCGGGCGGCTCGGAGGAACCGCGCTGGGACTGGCGTCCCCGTGCACGACGATCGAACCCCATCGGCGTGCTACTTGACCCGCGCGTCGATCCGGTCGCCGAGGTCGAGGTGTTCCCGACCGGCTACGTCCAGGACCGGCTCCTGCTCTCGAACGCGGGCGACATCGCCGCCAATATCGACCTGGTGCGCAGGGTCGCGGCCGCGTTCGGGTGGGACGTCGTGCCGCAGACACTCGCCGGCGCGCCCCTCGAGGGAGAGCGCATCCCGCCGCCGCCGGTCCCCGAAGGCACCGTGGCCATCCGCGTGGAGCTGCGGCCAGTCGCGACCCAGGGCGAGCAACGGGTCCCCGCGCCCCCGGATGCGTGGCGGGTACTCCAGCGTGCACGATCCGAACGGAGCCGGGACCTGCTAGGTGTCGGGCTCGACCACGTCATGACCATCGACCCGCTGGGGCTCAACCCGTACACGCACACCAACCCCTATACCCACACGAACCCGTACACGCACACCAACCCGTACACGCACACCAACCCCTACACCCACACGAACCCGGTCGCCGAATACGCGCTCCCAGGCCGGGGCGGGCACCAGCCGGTGGCGTGGATGGGGCCGGCGCCGCTGCGGCGGCCCGACCCCATCAAGGGTCGCCGCCCCGTGGTCGCGATCCTCGACACGGGGTGTGGCGAGCACGAATGGCTGGATCAGGTCGTGCAGCGGAAGCCGAAGGACGTTGATGGCAAGCCCATCGGGCTGGTCAACGACGAGGACGACCCTGAGATCCACCCTGACCTCGTGGGTCCGCTCGACGGCGCGATGGACCCGGTCGCGGGACACGGCACGTTCATCGCGGGGATCGTGACGCAGGCCGCCCCTGACGCGGACATCCTCGCGGTCCGGGTCGCCGACGCACTCGGGGTGGTCGAGGAGAGCAAGCTGGTCGAGGCGCTGGGCCAGCTCGGCGGGCTACTGCATGCCTGGCGGACGAGCAACGGCAAGCAAGGCCGGCCCATCGACGTGGTCAACCTGTCCCTCAGTTACTACCACGAGACCCCCAAGGACCTCCTGTTCGACCGGGTCCTGTTCGGTGCGCTCCAGGACCTCCGCAAGAACGGCTGCGTCGTGGTGGCGTCGGCGGGCAACGACGCCACCGACCGGCCCAGCTTCCCGGCGTCGTTGTGGCCGTGGCCCGGCGCGGACAACAAGATCCAGCCGGACACGTTCGCGCCCCACGTCTCGGTCGGCGCCCTCAATCCAGGTGGCCACACCACCGCGCTGTTCTCGAACGTCGGGCCGTGGGTGCGGACCTTCGCCGTCGGTGCCTCGGTCATCAGCACGAGCCCCGCCTTCGAGACCGGTCTCCAGGCGCTCAGCCGCCACGTCCACGACGACGGGCGTCTGCGCGAAGCCGGCGATCCCGACGACTTCCGCGGAGGGTTCGGGGTGTGGAGCGGCACGTCGTTCGCGGCGCCCCTCGTGGCCGGGCGCATCGCCGACGCACTCGGGCAGAGCCTGCTGGGTGATCCCGCGTTCGCGAACGACACACCCGATCCCGTCCCGGCGGCGATCAAGCGCACGGAGACGTGCACCACGTCGGTGGTCGACGTGCTCGACGCGTCGGACCACTCGAGGGGACCCTCGATGCCGTGACGGGGGACCCACTCCTGGCGTGACCCTCACCGCCGACGAGCTGTACCACCGAGGCGTCGAGCACGGCAACGCCGGGCGTAACGCCGCCGCCCGGCGTGACCTGACGAGCGCGCTGGGACGTACCCGTGAACCCGACCTCCGGGCACGCATCACGGGGACCCTTGCCTATCTCGCGTCGCGCACCGGGGATCCGGCCGGCGCCGAGCGGCTGTGCCGGGACGCGCTCGCGACCGAGGGGATCTCGGCCCGGTCGGCGGCGGTCCTCGAGGGCCAGCTCGGTGCGCTGGCGGTGCACCGCGGCGCGCTCACGGAAGCCACCCAATGGCTGGACCGGGCCATCGACGGCATCGGCGACGATCCGCAGCACCGGGCCTCGATGCGCATGAACCGGAGCGTGGCGTCCATGCAGGCGGGCCGGCTCGCCGACGCGCGTGCCGACCTCGTGGGCGCGATCGCCGACTTCCGAGCCACGGACCGGCCCACGGACGCCGCGATGGCCCGCCACAACCTGGGCTATGTGCTGCTGCTCGAGGGCGATCTCGTCGCGGCCCTCACCGAGATGGCCGACGCGCGCCGCGCCATGAGCCAGGTCTCCCCGGTCAACGTGGCGATCGGCGACCTCGACCGCGCGGAGGTCCTGCGCGAGGCGGGCCTCGTGACCGAGGCCGAGCGGCTCCTCGAGAGCGTGGCGCGCACGCTCGGCGCACACCGGATGCCCCAGATGCGCGGCGAGGCAGAGCTCCAGCTGGCACGGTCCCTGCTGACCCACGA
>JBEVIK010000333.1:0-10794 GCA_040510715.1 Candidatus Limnocylindrales bacterium | reverse complement strand
TGCTCCCCGGCCAGCAGATGATCACGCCCGGCATGCGCCACACCGACCCCATCGCGTACTGGATCGATGTCCTGCGCCATCTCATCCTGCCTGCCACGACCCTCGCCCTGGGGCTCATCGCCGGCAACGCGCTCATCATGCGCAGCTCCATGGTCGAGACGCTCAAGGAGGACTACGTCACGACCGCCCGCGCCAAGGGCCTCACGGAATCCCAGGTGGTGCGCCGGCATGCCATCCCCAACGCGCTCCTGCCCACGGTCACGGTCGTCGCGCTGACGTTCGGGTACGTCCTGGGCGGGGCCGTGGGCGTCGAGGAGGTGTTCGCATGGCCGGGCATGGGCAGCCTCATCGTGGATGCCATCGGCGACAAGGACTACCCGGTGCTCCAGGGCGTGTTCCTCGTCATCGCCGCGTGTGTCGTCGTCGCGAACCTCATCGCTGACCTCCTGTACGGCGTGCTCGACCCACGGGTGCGCACGTGACCGGCGCCGTGGCGGCCGTGCCCGCGCGTCGCCGTCGCCGGGACGGATGGCTGGACGCCTGGGCGGTGGTGCGCGCCAACCGGCAGGCGATGCTGGGCGTCGGGATCCTGGGCGTGTTCCTCGCCATCGCGGTGGTCGGGCCGTTCCTCGCGGGGCCCATCGACAAGACGGCCGCCAACAGGCCGATGCTGCCACCCTCGCCGGAGCACCTGTTCGGGACCGACCGCTCCGGGCGGGACCTGTTCCTGACCAACGTCTGGGCGACCCGCATCAGCCTCCTCGTGGGCGTCGTGGCGAGTCTCCTGTGCATGTCCATCGGAGCGACGCTGGGCATCGCTGCCGGGTACCTGGGCAGTGGCTGGGACAGCTGGATCATGCGCATCACGGACTTCTTCTACGTGCTGCCGACCCTGGTGCTGGCACTGGTCCTCGCGGCCATCGTGGGACCGAGCCTCGTCAACGTCATCCTGGTCATCACCATCACGTCCTGGCCCGCCACGGCGCGCATCATCCGCTCCCAGACGCTCACCGTCCGGGAACGGATGTTCGTCGAACGTGCGCGCGCATCGGGCGCCGGCAGCCTGCGCATCATGCGCCGCCAGGTGCTGCCCAACGTGTTCGGCCTCGTGCTCGCCAACACCACGCTGACGATCGCCTCGGCGATCTTCCTCGAGACGACCCTGTCGTTCCTGGGCGTGGGACCGCGCGACACCTACTCCTGGGGACGCATCCTCGAGGAGTCCTTCGCGGCCGGCGCCCTGAGCCTTGGCATGTGGGCCTGGTTCGTGCCGCCCGGGGTGGCGGTGGTGCTCGTCGTGCTCGCGTTCACGCTCGTGGGCTCCGCCTTCGACGAGATCCTCGATCCCCGTCTTCGGCGACGGGGCATCGCGGCTGATGACACGGAACCTGATGCGGTGATCGTCCCATCCGGGGCGGACCCCGAGACCCGGGGCGGCTGAGCGATGGCCTTGCTGGAGGTCCGGGACCTGGCCGTCGAGTTCACGCTCGGCGACGGACGGGTCGCGCGCGCCGTGGACGGTATCTCGTTCGACGTGGACGCCGGCGAGGCGGTCGGCCTCGTGGGCGAGTCGGGCTGCGGCAAGACCACGACCGCGCTCGCCATCACCCGGCTCCTGCCTGCCAACGGCCGGATCGCGGGCGGCAGCGTGCGGCTGGCCGGCGAGGAGATCTCCTCGATGGCCGAGGCGGAGCTGCGGCAGCGTCGCTGGACCGACGTATCGATCATCTTCCAGGGCGCCATGAACGCCCTCAACCCTGTGCGGCGCGTGGGCGAGCAGGTCGCGGAGCCGGTGCTGCTCCATGAGCCCGGCCTGTCCGGATCGGCCGCGATGGCCCGCGTCAGCGAGCTGTTCCAGCTGGTGGGCATCAGTCCAGAGCGAGCACGGGAGTACCCCCACCAGTTCAGCGGCGGGATGCGCCAGCGCGTCATGATCGCGATGGCCCTCGCCTGCCGGCCGCGCCTCGTCATCGGCGACGAGCCGACCACCGCGCTCGACGTGATGGTCCAGGCACAGATCCTGGAGCTCCTCGAGCGGCTGCGGGTGGAGCTGGGCCTCGCGCTCATCCTCATCACCCATGACCTCGCGGTCGTCGCGGAGACCTGCGATCGGGCCGTAGTGATGTACGCCGGGCAGCTCGCCGAGACCGGTACGGTCACCGGGCTGAACGAGCGGCCGCTGCATCCCTACTCGGTGCGACTCCTGGGATCCGTGCCGGACATCACCGGGGAACGTCGCCTGCCGGAGGGCATCCCGGGTCAGCCACCATCACCGGAAGCACCCGTCACGGGGTGCCGATTCCATCCCCGCTGCGACCATGCGATGGCCATCTGCGTCACGGATGTCCCGGCCATCCGGAGCTTCGGCGAGGACCACGCCGTCGCCTGCCATGCGGTGACCGAGGCTGGGAGGCTGCGGTCGCCGGACGAGCTGCCGGTGCTCGCCTCGGCGACGCAGGTCGCAGCTGCGGCCGCGGACGGCGCCGAGGTCGTGACCGAGCCGATGCCGGGAGGTGCTGACGGCGGCGGCGCGGGGATGGCCGCATGATCGATGTCCGGGGCCTGCGGGTCCACTATCCCCTCCGCCGATCCCTGGGCGCGTGGCTGCGCCGAGAGCCGCCGGGCCTCGTGCGCGCCGTGGATGGCGTGGACCTGCGCATCGGCAAGGGCGAGATCGTGGCGCTCGTCGGCGAGTCGGGATCGGGCAAGACCACGACCGGGCGCGCCCTGGTACGGCTCGCGCCCATCACCTCGGGCAGCGTGTGGCTCGAGGACCGGGACATGAGCGACGTGACCGGCCGTGCCCTGCGCGACTACCGTCGCCGCGTCCAGATCATCTTCCAGGATCCCTACGAGAGCCTCGATCCGCGGCGCACCATCGGCGACCAGGTCGCCGAGCCGCTCGCGGTCCAGGGCATCGGCACGCCCGACGAGCGTGCCACGCGCGTCGACCGGGCGCTCGAGGACGCCGGGTTGCGCCCAGCGGCACGCTACCGCGACCGGTTCCCGCACGAACTGTCGGGTGGCCAGCGACAGCGGGTCGCCATCGCCTCCGCGATGGTCCTCGACCCGGACATGCTGGTCGCGGACGAGCCGGTGTCGATGCTCGATGTGTCGCTGCGCAGCGGCATCCTGCGGGTGATGCTCGACCTGCGTGAGCGACGCGGGGTGGGCATCCTGTTCATCACCCACGACCTCTCGCTGGCGTGGCTCATCGCCGATCGCATCGCGGTGATGTACCTGGGCAGGATCGTGGAGATCGGCCCGGCGGAGGCGCTGGTGCGGGACCCGCGCCATCCCTACACCCGTGCGCTCCTGTCGGTGATGCCCTCGCCGGACCCCTCACGGCGACGCCAGCGCCAGATCCTGCGTGGCGAGACCCCCGATGCCTCACGCATCCCCAGCGGATGCCGGTTCCATACCCGCTGCCCGTTGGCCTTCGACCGCTGCCGGATCGAGGACCCCGCGCCACTCGAGGTGGGTCCGGGGCACACCGCGGCGTGCTTCCTGGCCGACGACCCAGGGCAGGTGAAGGGCGACCTGTCCGGCTGAGGCCGGCGGCGGCCAGCGATCGTTTGCCGGACGGCTGCCCGCGCTGGGGGGCCATACGGCCAACGAGCGCGTCCGGACGGAGGGGTGGCGGGGCATTCCCCGGCCGCGGAGGGCGGTTCGTTGGCCGACAGGCTCGCTTGGCGGGCCGAACCACCATCGAAGCCGGTCGCCGAGGCCGCGCCGGGCGGTTCGTTGGCCGATTGGCTCGCTCAGCGGGCCAGGCGCCGGGCTGGCCGATTGGCTCGCTCGGCGGGCTAGGCGCCGGGCTGGCCGATAGGCTCGCTCACCGGGCCGGGCGGGTCGAGCGACAGGCGACAGCCGATGCGCGCCGGGCGACGCGCCCGCCCAGCGGGTGAGATGACCAGACGGTTCTAGGCCGTCGGGGTCTTCCGGCGCGACCCGCGCTTGACCGGCAGGCCGCGACCCAACCTCGGCCCGTGCTCCAGGTGGAGCAGGCGTGCCTCGACGGCTTCGAGCCGTTCGACGTGCGACGCCAGGAGAGCCAGCAGCGCCGCGTGGTCCTGCTCCGTGATCGGGCCTGCGGCCGCGGCGGGCACGGGCCGTGACCGGCCATGCGGCGACCGGAAGTGTCGTTCCACGAACCCGTCGAGCGTCTGGCGCACGGGCGTGAACGCGGCCGCGAGCACGAGCGTGCTGAGCACGATGACCGCATCGGACGTGTCACCGGTGAGCGTCACGAAGACCCGCTGGAGCAGGGCCACGAGCGCTGCGTACAGGCCCGCGAGGATCGCCGTCAGCGGCACGTACACCAGCGTCCGGCCGATGATGACGTCGATATCGAACAGGTCCGCGCGCGTGATGGCGATGGCGACGGCGATGGGGAATGCGGCTGCGCCCGACGCGGCCGCCACGACGATGAGCTCCCCGACCGCGTCACCCGGGCGCAGGAGGTACCGGCCCACCAGCAGCGGCGCGACCGTCACGGCGGTGAGGCCGCCCGCCACGACCACCCACCGGACCTGGCGCCGGAGCGCTTCGTCGGCGTCCCGGTAACGGTCGATGAGCGACCCCGCGGCGAGGAGCACGGAAACGACGAGCCCCGCGAACCCCGCGAACCGGGCGAGGGCGGCGGCCGCCGGCTCGACGAGGCCAGGACCCATGGGGCCTGCCAGCATCGGGAACCAGATGAGCATCCGGTCCAGCGCCGAGCCCAGCGACAGGACCGCGGTCGCGACGATGGGGACGGCGAGGGCCGCGGCCCAGCGGCGGGACGAGGGACGGCCGTCCGGGAACAGCAGCAGCACGACCGTCAGCGAGCCGATGGCAAGGGGTGCCGCGATGCTCGACACCAGCCACGCCACGACCATCGTCGTCCAGGGCACCGGTCGCAGGACCTCGAGTGCTTCATGGACCATCAGCGCGGACGGCAGCACGGCCATGAGGGCGAGTCCGGGGACCATCATCACCCAGCCGACGAGGTTGCGCGGCATCCGCCGCGCCAGGAACGCACCCATGGACAGGGTCAGCAGCGAGCAGATGGTGATCGCGACGAGCGCCCACGGGGCGCCCGCGAAGCTCACCGGGAGACGGGGCGCGCCGCGTGCGAGCCAGACGGTCACAGCGGCGAGCTGCACCATCACTGCCACGAGCCACACCCCGGTGACCATGAGACGGGCGACCGGGTGCGAACCGGGCTCGGGCACGTCGCGCAGCGTGCGGAACGAGGCGAGTGCGGCGGCCGCGCTCAGGCCACCCGGGCCGCGACGACGGACGAGGACGTTCACGAGCGCGGTCCCCGGCCGGACGGCGCGCTGAATGCCTCGAGGTCCGCGAGGACCTCGTCCAGGCGTTCGGGCGCCGCGGTCACGTCCATCACGGCGCGTCGGAACGCAGCCTCGATAGGGGCAGGCATCTGGTCGGAGGCGTCGAAGCGCACCTGGCTCGCGCCCGTCAGCACGGCGGCCTCGCGCTGGGTCAGCCGGTCCGGGTACTCCGTGACCCGGGCGTTCGCGGAGAGACCACCACCCGTCGCGACCCAGGCACGCTGGGCCTCCACCCCGGTCAGCCAGGCAAGCAGCCGGATGGCCGCCGGTCGATCGGTGAACAGGCCGACGAGGTCGCCGGCCACCTCGACGGCGCCCGAGTGACCGCCGTCGAAGTCGGGCATCGGGAAGAAGTCGTAGTCGTCGCCCGGATCCCTGCCTTGCGCGTCGAACAGCGCCGGCTGGAAGCTCGCGCTCTGCGTGTACAGGCACCGGGGCGGCGTGCCGAACAGGCCGTCCCCGGCCGCCAGCGCGTCGGTCGTGAGGGCCCCGTAGGTCCCACCCGCGACCGAGCCGGGGGACACGACGTCCAGGTAGGCCGCGAACGCCATCCGGATCTCGGGTGCGGTCCACGGCAACGACCCGTCGACCCAGGCATCCCAGATTCGGGTGCCGCTCTGGCGGAGGAGGATGTTCTCGATCCAGTCGGTCCCGGGCCATCCGGCGGCCCCGGGCGATCCGAGGCCCACGCACCACGCGCGCGTGTCATCGGTGGAGAACCGAGCGGCGGTGCGAACGAGGTCATCCCAGCCGTCCGGCTCGCCGAGATGTGCGGCCGCCCGTCCGTGCCACACGAGCCCCTTGAGCGTCGTCTTGACGATCGCACCCACGAGGCGCTCGTCCACCATGCCCAGCCGGACGAACGCCGGCGCGGTCTCGCGAAGGTAGCCGTCCAGCTCGGTGGATGCACCCAGGTCGCGCAGGACGCCCGCCTGTGCCAGGCGCTCCATGTGCGCCGGGCCGGCGAGACCCGCGAGGTCGGGAGGATCGCCGATGGCGATGCGCCGGTCGATCTCACCCGCGAGGTCGGTGGTCCTGGCGTAAGCGACGGTGATACCGGTGGCGGCCTCGAAAGGGGCGACGACTCCCCGGAACGCGTCGAGCTCGGGGCCGGTCCAGGTCCCCAGCACGGACACCGTCGCGGGGCCCGGCTCGACGTCCGTCGCATCGCCGGCGCGGACGGCGCAACCGGCCGCGAGCATGCCCAACGCCAGCAGCAGCCCGGGCACGGCGAACCGCCGCGTGCCCTCCTGCCTGGTTCGGTATCGGATGTGTCCCATCGCAGCCTCCCGTCACCCCGACACCCGCATCGCCGTCGCGCGTGCCCGGTATGCCGCATGCTGCGCGGGGGCCCTGGCCGCGGACGACGGGCGACCGTCTCACGGCGGTCGGGACTCACGCCGGACACCCGCCTACGTCGCATGTCCGGTGCGGCGCACCCTGGGCAGCGACGATGATCGGCTCGCCGAACGGCATCACACAGAGGACGCACACATGCGACGCCATCTCCCGACCCTGATCGCGACGACCGCGATCGCCCTCCTCGTCCCGACAGCCTCCCTCGCTGACGAGACACCGGCGCCGTCGGTGCCAGCGAGCTCGCCGGACCCAGCGGTCACCCTCCCCGTCGAGGGCACGCCCTGGCACCTCCGCCAGTACCGCGCCGAGGATGGCGGGATGGCCGGTGCCTCCGACGATGCATGGATCCGCCTCGATGGCGGTGCGCTCACCGGCAGCACGGGCTGCAACGACCTCTCGGGGAGCTATACCCTCGAGGGCGACACCCTCACGTTCACGGACATCACGCCGACCGAGGCCTCCTGCCTCGACGGCGACCTGGTCGCCCAGGAGATGGCCGTCCTCGCCCGCCTGCCGCAGGTCGTCTCGTACGACTTCAGGACCGCACGCGGCCGCGACGCGACGAACCTGGTGCTCGTGGACGCAGCCGATGGCGGGCACCTCACCTTCAAGACGCTCCAGGGCCGGACCTGGAACCCGGGGTATGACGGCGTGGAGCCGATGCCCGAGGGGTACGTCCGCATCCGCTTCGAGGACGGCATGGCATACGGGCAGGGGCCCTGCAACGCCTTCGCCGGCCCGTTCACCCAGGACGGCCTGGACATCGCGATCGGTCCGCTCGTGACGACCCACGGAGCGTGCCGCGACCGCGAGCGACGGCTGGAGCAGAAGCTCCTGGGCGAGCTGCAGGACGCCCGGTCGTACGGCTTCGAGTCCGGGAGCCTGGCGCTGTACGACGAGCAGGGTGGTGCGATCCGGACCTATGAGGAGGAGCGCACGGGCGACTGACCATCGACCCTCCGCACACGACGAAGGCCCGGCCGATCGGCCGGGCCTCGCCCGTCCATGTCGAGAGGCGGCGGGTCAGCCGGCCATGACCGCCGTCCGCAGGCTCGCCGGCGCCGGGCGATGCCGCGCCGGGGTGGTCACGTATCGATCGACCATCGCCCTGGAGCCGGTCACGGCCAGCTGCTCGAACAGGTACCGCAGCTTGCTCGACTGGTCCGCCAGGATCTGGTCCTTGGTCGCCAGCTCCCACAGCGCGCGCTTGTTGGGCCCGAGCGCCTTCTTGCGGGTCTTGTACACGAACTGGTCGTCCGTGTCGTTGGGCCCCCGCTCGTCGGCCGCATTGGCGTGGCACCAGGTGGTGATGGCGTCGAGCAGCTCGCCCGGGAACGCCGGGTGGTCGTACAACGCGTTCTGGAACCCGGTCGCGAGGTGGATCTCGGCGGTCTCGACCTTGGGGAAGTGGTGGAACAGCTCGTCGGGGAGCGTCGAGGCACCGTGCTGGACCGCGCCCGCCAGACCGTAGCTGCGGCACACCGCGCTCAACCGCTCGAGGGTCCCGAAGTCGAGCTTGACCTCCGCGACGCCGCCACCCGGCAGGGGCACGCCACCGTGGCTGGTGCCCGTCTGGACGCTCACCTTGGACAGCCCGATCGTGCCCGGGCCCGCGAGCGCATCGAGACGCGCGCGATACCCGTCGACGTAGGCACGCAGCTCCTCCTCGGTCGAGTTGGCCTTGCCGACCTCGCCGATCTCGCCCCCGATGGAGACCCGGAGACCCTCGGCCTCGTGCTCGCGGATGAGCGCTGACAGCTCCGCGGCGCGCGTGTAGTTGACCTGCTGCTCGAGATCCACGTTCGGCTGTGACAGGTCGACCAGGGTGGATGAGTCGATGTCGATGTTGCCGTAGCCCACGCCCAGCGCATCGACCGTCGCCTTGTGGAGCGTGGCGGTCACGCCATCGGCGTCCAGCGCGTACTTCCTGGCGTTGAACTGGTAGTGGTCACCCTGGACGAACACGGGTCCCCGCCAGCCGGCCGCGATGGCGCCTGCGAGGACGCTCGTGATGTACTCGCCGGGGCGCTGGAAGGTGTACTCCTGCTCGCTGCGTGCGAGCTCGAGGATGACCGCGCCCGAGTCGAGCTCGGCCGAGGTCCGGAAGATCGCGGCCGCCATGTCGAACACCTGGGTCCGCAGGTTGATGGCCGGCACCGTGAAACCAGACACCTCGCCGCGACCGCGCGCCATGTACAGGTCGTGGATGCTCGCCGACGGGGCGCCCAGCTCCTGCGACGCCTCCCACACGATCCAGCGGGCGGCCTCCTGGGTCGCGGGGTCCTCGGTGAACGTGGCGCTCCACACCACATCGCGGATGCCGGCATCCCGGAACGCGGCCTCGTCGTCGATGACCAGGCGGTCGCCATCGACATGGGCGATACCGGCGAGGTAGCCGATGAGCTCCGATGGGGTCTGGGCGACGCGGGGCTGCGTCATGGGTGGTTCCTCCTCCTGCCCGGCGCGAAACGGGCATGCGTCAGCACGGCGTGCGGTCGGCTCGTGATGCGATGGTAGCGCCGTTCCCGCGGACGGTCGTGTGCCGTTGGTCGTCCCCACGACGGGCCGTTGGGAACCATCCGCTCGGTCGCCGCGTCAGTGCCGGCGACCCAGTCCCCGCTCGAGGTTCCACCCGATGTCCCGAACCGGTCCCCTCCCCGTCGTCCTCGGCGCGCTCCTCTTGGTGGGCGCGATGGGCGGCACCACGCTCGCCAACGATGGCCCGGGCGCCGACCCGCTCATCGACCCCAACCCCAACGCGAGTGCCGGCGCCCCGACCCTCGAGGGCACCGAGTGGCTGCTGGTCAAGGCGCAGCTCTCGGGCGCCTACGCCGACATCCCGGCGGAGGTCGTGGCGACCCTGCTCATGAAGGATGGCCAGGCTGGCGGATCGGGCGGCTGCAACGAATGGTTCGCGGGCTATACGCTCGATGGCTCGAGCCTCGTCTTCGGTGACATCGGGTCCACGCTGATGATGTGCGACGGCGCGGGTGGCCAGGTCGAGACCTTCTACTTCGCGGACCTCGCGTCCGTGCGCACCTGGGCGATCGACGGCACGACCCTCACCCTGTCCGGTGACATCGGGCCCGTCCTCGCCTTCGAGCCGCGCGCCGCGTCCGGCCCGGTCATCGACGGCGACTGGCTGGTCGTCGAGTACAACGACGGCCAGGGCTCGCTGGTGGCCGTGGACGATGGCCTGGTCGCGGTGTCCATCGCGGGCGGCGAGCTGACCGGCACCGCCGGATGCAACAGCTTCTTCGGCAGCATCACCCAGGACGGCTCGGCCATCACGGTGGGCCAGGTGGGCGGCACCGAGATGTACTGCGACGGCCTCATGGAGCGGGAGGCGGCCGTGATGGCCTCGCTCATGGCGAGCACCCAGGTCCAGACCGACGGCACCGGGCTCGTGCTGCTCGACGGCGCCGGCACCGTCCAGCTCCGGCTGGTGCCCGCCGGCGATGCCCCCTCCGCGGAGCCCTCCCCCGCGGCCTGACCCGTCCGGGCGGTCACCCGGCCCGGTAGCATCCGAACGCCCTCGGCACGACCGGGGGCGTTCTTCGTGCCCGGATCTCGGGGAGGGTGCTCAAGGGATGGACACAGGGCTCGCGATCCGCGGGTTCGTCATCGGCTTCGTCATCGCCGCGTCGGTCGGTCCCATCACGCTGCTCGTCATCCGGCGGACGCTGGGCGCCGGCTGGCGCATGGGCCTCGCGTCCGGGATGGGCGTGGCCACGGCGGATGCTGCCTACGGCGCGGTCGCGGCGTTCGGCATCGCGGTCGTCGCGGATGCGCTCGTCGCCGTGAGCCGGTCCCTGGGCATCGTGGGCGGCGCAGCGCTCATCTGGATCGGGCTGCGGACGGCGCTCCGTCCGACCCCGCCGGTCGCCGCGGACGCGCCCACCGCGCGCAGCCTGGCGACGGGGTACCTGTCGATCCTGGGCCTGACCCTCACCAACCCGATGACCATCATCCTGTACGGGGCGGTCATCGTGAGCGTGGGCGTGCCGGCGTCATCGACCGCGGCGCTCTCGCTGTGGCTGGGCCTCGCCATCGGCTCGGTGGCGTGGTGGTTCGTGCTCGTGCCGCTGGTCGCGCTCGT
>JBEVIK010000332.1:0-3447 GCA_040510715.1 Candidatus Limnocylindrales bacterium | reverse complement strand
GGGGTCGCTCCACCAGTCGAACAGCGCCCGGGCCAGCTCGCGCGCGGGCTCGGCCGGTCCGAGATCGTCCTGGTCGATGACGACGAGGGCACCGGATGCGTCCTCGAGCACGTTGCCCGGATGGAGGTCGCGGTGGCATCGCACGAGACGACGCGGGTCGCTGGGCGCGACGACCTGGAGCACGGCCGGCAGCCCAGCGACACGGCGGCTGAGTCGGTCGGACCACGGCGCGTCGGCCACGGTCGCCGCCGCCAGCTCCGCGATGGCGGGTGGTCGCTCGTACCAGGGGTCGGGTGCCGACCCATCCGGTTCGGCCGGCATCGGCGCCGAGCCTCGGTGCAGGCGAGCGAACAGCTCACCGACCGCCCTCGGCGTCGAGGCTGCGGTCAAGTCCACCGGATGGACATCGACCCAGTCGTAGAGGCGCAGCCAGCTGTCGTCCGGCCCGGGCACGACCCATCGGCCAGCCTGGTCCGCGTGCGGCCTGGGCACCCGGACGCCGGCGCTGGCGGCCTGCTCCACGAACGCGACCTCGCCTGCGATCGCCTCGGGTGATGGCGGCTTGCCGCGTCCCTCCTTGAGCGCGTATCGGTCCCTGCCCCGGGTGACCTTCCAGATGCGCGCCGTCGCCCCGCGTGGTCCGGGCGCGACGGCGATGGCCTCGCTCCACCCGAACGCGTCTCGCAGCACGTCGGCGAGGCCGGCCGCGGTGCCCTCAGCGACCACCCTGCTCCAGCTCCCGCAGCCGCGCGTCGGACAAGCCCAGGTGGTGGCCGAGCTCATGGCGCAGCGTCTCGGCGACGGCGTCACGGAGGCGCCCCGGCGACGGGTTGGCGCGCATCAGCGGGCCGCGGAAGAGCGTGATGCGGCTCGGCCACGCGGCCATGTCCGCGCCGTATGCCGTGCGCGGGATGCCCTGGTACAAGCCGAACAGCCCTCTTGCGTGGGCCGACGCGAGCTGGTCGGGCGTGGGCCACTCCTCGATGACCACGGCGACCGTCTCGAGCTGCTCCCGGAACGGCGACGGGAGGCTGTCGATGGCATCGGCCAGCGCCGACTCGAATGGATCGATGGGTGCGGGCGACGTAGCGTCGGGCTGGGACATGGGGTGATGGTCACACGCTCCGGCGCGTCACGCCGGATACTGGGTGCATGGGGACCCAGGGCATCGGCGCCGTGTTCGTCGGACCCGGCCGGCCGCTGTCCGTCGAGCCGTTCACGCTCGATGCGCCGGGACCGGGCGAGGTCCTGGTCGCCATGGTCGGCTCCGGGGTGTGCCATTCGGACCTGCACGTGGTGGACGGCGACTGGGCACGCCCTGCCGACGTCATCCTGGGTCACGAGGGCGCGGGCATCGTGCGCGTCGTGGGCGAGGGGGTGACCGAGCCTCGCGTGGGGGACCTGGTGGTGCTCGCGTGGAACGCGCCCTGTGGAGCGTGCGGACCGTGCCGCCGCGGCGAGGTGTGGCTGTGTCGGACGCCGCGGACCGCCGGGCATCGCCTCGCGCCCGAGCAGGTCCGGGCACACCGGCTCGATGGCAGGCCGCTGGGCGTGTACCACGGGACGGGCACGCATGCCACGCACGAGGTCGTCGATGCGGCCGCCGCGATCCCCGTGGACCCTCGGACCCCACACGATGTCGCCGCGCTCATCGGGTGTGCCGCGACCACGGGCGTGGGGGCCGTGCGGAACACCGCGGGCGTCAGGGCGGGGGAGTCGGTCGTCGTCATCGGCCTCGGGGGTGTCGGGCTGTCCGCGTTGATGGCAGCCGTCGAAGCCGGCGCCACCGTCATCGCCATCGACAGCCAGCCGGGCAAGCTCGCGTTGGCGAGCGAGCTCGGGGCTGCCCACGTGCTCGAGCCCGCCGAGGCACCCGACCAGGTAGCGCGGATCACGGATGGGGGCGCCGACCATGTGCTCGAGGCCATCGGGCTGGTCGGGACCTCCGAGCTGGCGCTCTCGTGCGTCCGCCCTGGGGGCACGGTCACCCTCGTGGGCATGATCGCGCAGGCCGAGCGCATCCCCATCGACGGCTATCGGTTCGTGGAGGACGGCATCCGGCTGCTGGGGTCCAACTACGGGTCCGCGGTGCCGTCGCGTGACCTGCCGCGCATCGCATCCGATGTCGTCGCGGGACGCCTGCCCCTGGCCAGGCTCGTGAGCGAGCACATCGAGCTTGCCGCGATCGACGACGCGCTCGATGCCATGCGCCGCCGCGATGGCGCGCGACGGGTCGTGATGTTCGGGGGTGGCGAGTGAGCGATCGGGAGCGGGCCGCGCACGAGTGGGAGCGCATGGAGGGCCTCGAGCAGGGCGCGCTCGTGCTCCGGTTCCTGCTGGAGGTCGCCGGTGTCGCGGCCCTCATCTGGTGGGGCATCAAGGTCGGCACGGACGACATCTCGCGTGCCGGGCTGGCGCTCCTCGCGGGTGGCGCGCTGATCGTGATCTGGGCGCTGGTGGTCGCGCCCAAGGCGCGCAACCCGCTGTCGCCGATGACCCGCTGGCTCATCGGGACGGTGTTGCTGATGGTCGCTGCGGTCGCGCTGTGGACGGTGGGCCCCCAGGAGCTCGCCATCCTGTTCGCCGTGCTCGTGGCCATCGACACCGTGATCCTGCTCTGGATCGACACGCACCGATGAGCGTCCCGCAGCGAATCAGCCTGGTGACGCTCGGGGTCGCCGACGTCGCGGCGAGCACCGCGTTCTACGAGCGCCTGGGCTGGCGACGCTCGAGCGCTTCGGTGGAAGGCGAGGTCACCTTCATCGAAACGCCGGGGCCCATCCTAGGGCTGTGGAGCGCGACCGAGCTGGCCCACGATGCCGGGCGGCCCGGCGCGACCGGCCCATCGGGCTTCCGGGGGCTCGCGCTCGCCATCAACGTGGGCTCCCCGGCGGAGGTGGACGATGCCATCGATGCCTGGGTGGCGGCCGGTGGCTCGGTCGCCCGACCGGCGGCGGCCACCGACTGGGGCGGCTACAGCGGCTATGTCGCGGACCCGGACGGCCACCTCTGGGAGCTCGCGCACAACCCCTTCTGGCCGCTCGACGATCGCGGCATGCCGACGCTGCCCCGGTAGGTCAGCCCGGCCGACGACGCGCCACGACCGGCCATGTGAGGAGCAGCGCGCCACCGCCCAGGAGCGCGCTCATCGCGATGTCGAGCGCCGCGAAGTCCCCCCACGCGGAGCGCGGCACGATGCGCGACGCCTGGACGGCGGATCGCTCGCCCTTCTCCTGGATGGGCTGTGCGCAGGCGGCCCACATCCGGTATTCGGCGGACTCGCCGGTGTCGTCCTCGGGTTGCTCGCCACACGTGGTCCGCACCTGGATGTCGATGGCTGACCAGATCGCCTCCTGGTCGACGCGGAGGCCGGGTTCCCCTGGGACGCCCGGCCGGGATGGGTCGAAGAAGGCGTAGTCGACATACGTGAGCATCGTGTCGCCGGAA
>JBEVIK010000331.1:0-8298 GCA_040510715.1 Candidatus Limnocylindrales bacterium | reverse complement strand
GGGCCGCGATCACCGAGCAACGATCGGCGCCCGCCGGCGACGACGGTCCGCTCCCGGAGCCGCCGAAGGCCGCTGCGGCACGGGCTCCGACGAGCCGATCCCGGCGAGCCGAGCCCGCCCCCGAACCGGAGCCTGAGCCCGAGCCCGAGCCGCCGCCCAGGCCGTCGGTGCGCATCACGCGCGGCCGCTGGCGCTCCCGGGGCGACGAGCGCGATGCCGTCGTCGCCGCGGTCCGGCAGGTCACCGATGCGTGGCTGTCGGACGACCCGGGCCAGGCGCGAGACGACCTCCACGAAGGCATGGTCGTGTCCCGGGGGGACGACGAACGGATCGAGGGTCGGGATGCCGTCCTCGCGGCCTGGCGGACGGCCTCGGCCGAGGCACCCGCGACGGTGTGGATCGAGCGCGAGCTGGGCGCCGACGTGGTGGGCGCGAGCGCGGTGGTCCGGCACGCATTCGAGCTCGAGCGCGACGCGGAGGGCACGACGGTCACCGAGCGCGGCCATGGCCTGTGGGTCTTCACCCGCGAGGGCGACCGATGGCTCGCCGCCTTCCTGATGACGTCGGTCGAGCCTCCCCACGACCGCTGACGCGGCCACCGACGAGACATCGGACGTAGTACCCATCGGGACCGAAGTCCCATCCGGGATCGAGCGGTCCTCGTGGTAACATCCGACCTGGCCGAACCTCTCCGGAGGACGGGGGACCCACCCTCATTGGGGCGAATCGCGGACTGACCGCGAGGGCTAGATCCGTCACAGCCCAGCCCGACAGCTGACCTCGCAGGCCCATATACGGACTCTCCTGAGGTTCGTGGTGGGCATCTTCGGGTCGGCAGCGGCCCTTTCTGGTCAGAGCACGTTGCGGCGCAACGTCATGCTCGACCTGATCTCCCTTGTCGGCGTGGGCATCACCGTGTCCATCGTCGCTGCGCTGCTGCCCGGCATCTCGCGCCACGCAGGCCTCGACCCCCTCGGCATCGCCTTCCTGGCCGCGGCACCCTTCTTCGCCAACCTGCTCGGCGTGTTCGCCTGCCAGTGGGGGCCGCGCAGCCAGCGCGGCCTCGCCGCGTTCCGCGCGGGCGGCGCGCTGTTGCTGGTGCTCATGTTCCTGATGCCCATCCCAGTCGCCCTGGCCGCGCTCGCGACGGGCTACTGGATGGCCCTCGCCTTCTCCAACCCGGTCCAGCAGCGCCTGTGGGGCGCGATGTACCCCGCCTCCGAGCGGGGCCGCATGGTGGGCATGGTCCAGACCGGCCGATCGGCGGCTGCGGGCGCGGCGGTCCTGGTCGGCGGCATGCTCGCCGACCGAATCGGCGGCATGACCGTGGTCGCGTTCGCGGGTGTCGTGGGCGCCCTGTGCGCCATCGCCTCGAGCCGCATCACCGCACCCATCACGGAGGACGCACGGACCTTCTCCGCGCGCGAGTCGTGGGCGGCCTTCCGCTCCCGACCCGGCCTCGTCCAGGTCGGCGCGGCCCAGACCTTCTATGGCGGCGGGCTGATCGCAGCCGGTCCGCTGCTGGCCCTGGTCCAGGTGGACCGGCTCGGCCTGACCATCGCCGACATCGGCGTGCTGGGCATCCTCGGGTCGATCGCAGCGACCGTCGCCTGCCTCGTGTGGGGCTCCTTCATCGACCGGCGCGGTGCCATCTTCATCCTGCGCATCGGCGGCTTCCTGGGCTTCATCGTGCTCGCCCTGTACGCCGCAGCTCCCTCCATCGAGATCCTGTTCCTGGCCTCGATCATCGCGGGCGTCGCCAACGCGTCCACCGACCTGGGCATCTCCGCGGTCGTCTCCGAGCAGGTGCCCCAGCAGGAGCGCGGCGCCGCCGTGGCGGGCTTCAACGCCCTCACGGGCGCACGCGGCATGATCGCCCCGTTCCTGGCGAGCATCGCGGTGCAGGCGGGCATCCTGAGCGTGACCCATGCGCTCGTGGTGTGCGCGCTGGCGACGGGCGTCGGCGCCTGCATGTACCTGCGGCTGTCGAGGGACGGCGCACCTCGCCCGTGGCGCGAGGTCATGCCCCGGCCCGCGGTCGCGGGTGTCGAGCGGGGTCGCCGCCTCGCGCGGACGCTGGTCGTCAGCGTCATGACCGGCCTCTGATGGTCGGTCCCGGACAAGGGGACCAGGCGCACAGCCTGTAGGCTGGGGACATCGCCCCGGCGACCGGTCGCGGGCCACCGGACCAGCGCTGGAGGATCATCGGATGCACGGCCGAGGGGCCATCGTCGCCACCTTCGCCCTGCACGCGCTCGCCACGATGCCGGTCGGCGCCCGGATGCCGGCCATCCGCGACCAGGCGGGGCTCGACGCCCCCAGTCTCGGCCTCGCGCTGGGCGCCTACGCCGTGAGCCTGCTCGTGGGCACGCGCGTCGTGGGCCGGCTCATGGCCCGGTTCGGCGATCGACGGGTGTTGCGGGTGGGCGCCCCGCTCCTGTGCCTCGCGCTCATCCCGGTCGGGTTCGCCCACGACCTGCTGACGCTCGCCGCGCCGCTCGTGCTGCTGGGGCTGCTGGCGGGTGGCCTCGACGTGACCATGAACGCGTATGCCGTCGGCCTGGAGCGGCGCATGGGCCGGCCGATCCTCTCGGGGCTCCACGGCGCGTGGAGCGCGGGCATGCTCGCCAGTGGCGCCATCGCGCTCGCCGCGGTCGCGGCGGGCATCGGACCGGCCGCCCAGTTCACGGTCTCGGGGGTGGCCTGTGCGCTGGCCAGCGTCGTCCTGCTGCGGGGTCTCGAGGACATCCCGATGGAGCAGGCCGGGCCGGCGTCGGCGGCACCCGTCGACGTGCGCGTCGTGCTGCTGCCCACGCTGGTCCTGGGCATCATCGGGTTCGGTTCCTTCGTGCTCGAGGGCGCGATCATGGACTGGGGCCAGATCTACCTGCGCGACGTGGGCCACGCCGCCGCCGAGATGGCGGCGCTCGCGTACCTCGCCAACGCGATGGGGATGCTGGTATCGAGGCTCCTGGGTGATCGCACGGTCGTCGCGGTGGGCCCGGTGGGTCTCGTGCGCTGGTCGTGCGTCGCGGCCGCGCTGAGCCTCGGGCTGGTCGTCGCTCGACCCGACCCGATGCTGGCCGTCGTGGCCTATGCGGTCATCGGCCTCGCCGTGGGCCCCATCTTCCCGGTCGCCCTAAGCGCGGCGGGTGCCATGGGCTCGGCATCCTCGTTCGTGCTCGGCTGGGTGGTCACGATGGCCTACCTTGGGTCCGTGGCGGGACCCATGCTCATCGGGTTCGTCGCGGGGGCCGCGGGTCTCCGCGAGGCGTTCCTCATCCCGGTCGTGCTGGGCATCGTGCTGGCGTTCCTGGCGCCGGCCGTCCGCGGCGCGGCGCGCGGTCCACGCCCCTCGTCGGTGCCCGACACGGACGCGCCGCTGGTGTAGCGGCGGTCACCGCTCCCGGAACAGCGAGCTCAGCGCGGTCCCCGTCGCGGCGCGGATCTCGAGGTCGAAGGACAGTGATGCGCCCGCCGCGATGCTCGGGAGCGTGCCTTCAGCGCGATTGTGAGCGCGACCCTTGAGGGTGGCGTTCGCAGGTTCGAAGCCGGTGACGTACCGGCCCTCGCCAAGCATCCGCCAGTGCCACAGTCGCGGCAGCTGGCGTCGGTCATACGTGACCTGGAGGCCGATGCCCCCGGTCGGCGCGTAGCCCTCGTTGACGATGCCCACGGCCACCCGGTCCGGGGTCGATGCGTCGAAGCGGTGCTCGAACATCTGCTCGCGAAACTCCGCCGACGGCGGCGGGAACTCCGCATGCTCACCGACCGCGGCCTGCGATCTGTCATCGGCGCCCACGACATCCGCCGTGGGGACGACCAGCCGTGATCCGGCGTCGAGCACGGGATAGCCAGGGTTGACGTGATACAGGTAGAGCAGCGGAGCCTCGGCAGGGCCCAGGTTCGTGACCTCGTCGTGGATCTGGACGAGCGGTTCCCCCACGGGGAAGCGCAGCGTGCGCCGCAGCAGCAGGTCGACCCCGAATACGGATGTCTCACGGACCTCGCCTCGGACCACCACGACGACGCGGTCCCCGTCCTCGACCGTTTCCGCGACCACGTTGCGGGCTGGCAGGTTCCCGATCCGGCCGTGGATGCCATGCGACTCGCCGTCATCCACGTTGGGGGCTCCGATGTTCTGGAGCCCGCCGGTGAACACGAGCCCACCGTAGAACGTGCGAAGCCAGGAATCGCTCGCCCAGAAGGTGGGGTGCGTGATCCCGGTGGGCGATATCCACGCGAGGGGCTCCCCGGCGTACCACGCTGGCCCGATGTCGAGTCCCCGATCCACGAGCACGAGGGCGTGGATCCCACCAGCCACGCGCACGTCGATGGCTCGAACACCGTCCTCGGCGCCGTCCTGCAACCGGATGCTTCGCGCGCTCGCGATCTGGGACACATCCCCGACCCGTCCGCCGAGCTGTGCCCGTGTGCTTCGCCGCCCACCCTCGGCTGCCCGATCCCGCACGTCCACCTCGCCCTCCCACATGTCAGACGCCTTCGCCTGGGCGTATTTGTTGCATCCTCCCACAAAAGGGATTGACCCGGTGACCCATTTGTTGCAGTCTCCGACAAACCGGTATGGCGGGTCGGCGGGCGGAAGGGGAGCCCGCCGAACGGTTGTCGGGAGGCGCCATATGAGTCCGGGTCATCCGGACATGGGAGCAGTGTCAGTGGTCGGTCGGACCCCGTGGCGCGGCGGCGTCCGGGGCGGGCCGCGTGAGTGGTCGCGCGGCCGGAACGGATCCAGCGCTCAACGGTGCACGAGGAGGTCCAGGTGAAGCACGTGGGATTGCGGGTCGGTTTGGCACTCTCGGCCTGTCTGGTGGTGCCCGTGGTCACGGCGCCGGTGGCCGCCCAGGACGTGGCGGGCAAGAAGGTCTGTTACGCCTTCCAGGATCTGTCCACGGGGTTCTGGGTCGCGGGTCACAAGGCGATCACGGACACCCTGACCGCGAACGGGGTCGAGGTCGTGGAGTTGAATGGCGGCAAGGATGCCAACCGCCAGCTCGAGCAGATCAAGGACTGCATCGCGCAGGGCGCCGACGGCATCATCCTGACCGCAGACGACGGCGACTCGGAGACGGCATTGGTGGCACTGGCGCAGGAGAACGACGTTCCGATCGCCACCTTCAATCGGCCACCCTCCGATACCAGCAAGGGCATCGTCGTCGTCGCCGACAACGAGTCGGTCGCGCGTCAGGCGGTGGAGGCGATGGCGGCCAAGGCGATCGGCCGCTTCGAGGGCACGGGCGAGAAGCTGCATCCGTTGGTTCTCGTCGGCGATCTGGCCGACCCGAACGCCGTGAAGCGCCGCGAGGGCTTCATGAACGTCATCAACAAGTACCCCGACATCTTCGAGACCCCGGTCGAGATCGCGACGGAATGGAACTCGGATGTGGCGCTGGCGGGCCTCGAAGCAGCCCTGACCAACGATCCGGAGATCGACTTCATCTTCACGTCGTCCGACTTCCTGTTCCCGACCATCCAGTCCGTCCTCGATGCCAAGGGGAAGTGGATCAAGGCCGGGGAGCCGGGCCACGTGATCCTGGGCGGCCTCGACGGTGACGACGGAGCGTGCAAGCTGATCCAGGAAGGCTTCGTCGACTCGACGGGTGTCCAGGATGTGGCCTTGGAGGCCAAGCTCGCGGTCGAGGGCATCCTCGGTGCCATCGCATCGGGCGAGACACAGCCGAATGCCATCCTGCTCGACCCGGGCTTCGCCCTCTCGGGCGAGAACTACGACTACAAGGGCGCCGAGACATGGGGATGCCAGGTGCTCGCGGGTCAGTGACGTCCCGTTCCTGAACGAGTGATCCTGGGAGGGGCGGCCCGCCGCTCCTCCCAGCTCTTCGGCGACACATCGGACCAGGACGAGGCGGCGTGGCCAGCCACGACGGGGCGCAGACGACGGACCGGCACACGGATCCCGATGCCATCGGCGAAGAGCACCGAACGACAGGCTCGGCGATCGTCGCCTTCCTTCGCCGTGTCCTGCTCTCCGACTATTTCATCTTCTACCTGAGCATCGGCTACTTCATCTTCCTGTCGCTGTTCCTCCCGAACCTCGCCGATCCGAGGAACATCTCCAACCAGCTGTCCAACGTCTGGCCCCTGCTCGCGGTCTGCGTGGGTCAGACATTCGTCATGATCGTGGGCGGGATCGACCTGTCACAGGGCGCGATCATGGGGTTCGTCAGCGTGCTCGGCGCGTCGATCATGGTCACGGCCGTCGATCAGGGCCTGCTGGGCGGCAGCCCGCTCTGGGGGATCCTGATCAACGAGCGTGGTGGACTCCTGGCCGGTCAGGGTCCGGCCCTGGTCGTGGCGATCTCGGTGATGCTCATCATCGGGGGACTCATCGGATGCCTCAACGGGATCGCGGTCACGCGGTTCCGGATGCCGCCGTTCATGGTCACGCTGGTCGCGTTGATCTTCCTGTCGTCCGCCGCGATCTGGCTGACCCAATCCCAGAACCTGCCCAACCTGCCCGAGGACTTCCAGCGACTGAGCACGGGCGACATCGTGTCGTTCTACTTCGGGGAGAAGCTCGAGCCCACCATCAGACGTCGCGACATCCTGCCGTTCATCACCGCGCCGCTCGTTATCGCCGGTGTGCTTGCCATCGTCGCCGAGGTCATCCTCAGGCGGACGGTGTTCGGACGGCACGTCTACGCCGTGGGCACCAACCGGAAGGCCGCCGAGATCGCGGGCGTCCCGGTACGCCGCGTGGTCACGCTGGTGTTCGTGTTCTCCGGCGTGTGCGCAGCGATCGCCGCGATCCTCTACACGGGTCGCCTGGAGGGTGGTCGACCCACCATCGGCGCGGGCAACGCGCTGCTCGACATCATCGGGGCGACGGTGATCGGGGGAACGAGCCTCGCGGGTGGCAAGGGCCGGGTGCTCTGGACGTTCTTCGGCGTCGTCTTCTTCGTGCTGCTGCTGAACACCCTCAACTCACTCGGCCTCTCGGCGTTCCATATCGACGCGGTGAAGGGCGTGATCATCCTGCTCGCGGCGCTCCTCGACGTGACACGGACGCGTCTCCTCGCCCGGGATCGTGCCCGATGAGCGATGCCATCCTCGCGATGCATGGGATCGCCAAGGCGTTCTTCGGCGTGCATGCGCTCAAGGGTGTCGATCTCGACGTCGGACGCGGGCGCGTGCTCGGCGTCGTGGGTCAGAACGGGGCGGGCAAGTCGACCCTCATGAACATCCTGGGAGGGGTGGTCGCCCCCGACACCGGTGAGATGCGTCTCGAGGGCCAGCCGTACCAGCCCGCCGACCCATCCGTCGCAGCAGCCAGCGGGATCGCGTTCATCCACCAGGAGCTGAACCTGTTCACGAACCTCTCCATCGCCGAGAACATCTTCATCGCCGGGTTCCCGCGCCGGCGGCTGGGCCCACTCGCCGCCATCGATCGTGCAGCCGTCCAGGCACGCACGCTGGAGCTGTTGGCACGGGTCGGCCTCGAGATGCCACCCGACACGCTCGTCGAGCGAATGTCCCCGGGAGAGCGCCAACTGGTCGAGATCGCCAAGGCCCTCCAGTCGGATGCGCGGATCATCATCTTCGATGAGCCGACCACGTCACTGACCCGCCGCGAGACCGACCGGCTGTTCGCGCTCATCCGCGAGCTCAAGGCAGCCGGCACGACGATGATCTACATCTCGCACATCCTCGCCGACATCCTGAGGCTGGCCGACGACATCGCGGTCCTCCGGGACGGCAGCCTCGTGGCGGCCGGGCCTCGCGACCAGTTCGACATCCAGCACATGATCGCGCTCATGGTCGGTCGCTCGCTCGAGCGGCTGTATCCGGCGCGGACAGGGCTCCCGACGACCGAGCCTGTGCTGGAGGTCCGCAACGTCTCCGCCGCGGGCGTGGTCAAGGACATCGACCTCGTCGTCCATCGCGGCGAGGTCCTGGGCTTGTTCGGCCTCATGGGCTCCGGTCGGACCGAGCTGGCGCGCATCCTGTTCGGTCTGGACGCCTTCGACACGGGCGACATCGTCGTGGCTGGGAAGGTGCGCCATGCATCCTCACCCCGCCGCAGCATCCGGGATCATGTCGCGTTCATCACCGAGGACCGACGTGAAGAAGGGATGCTCATGAGCATCTCCATCGCGGATAACCTCGCGTTGGTGGCGCTGCCGCGCTACGGGGTGACGCCGCTCGGATTCATCGACCGGGAGCGCCTGGCGCGCGAGACCCAGCAGATGGCCGGCACGCTGGGCATCAAGGCACGTGCCATCGACAGTCAGCCGGCGGCCAGCCTCTCGGGAGGCAACCAGC
>JBEVIK010000330.1:0-5003 GCA_040510715.1 Candidatus Limnocylindrales bacterium | reverse complement strand
CATAATGTCGCCCCCACACCTCCCCCCACTCCTTAGCCCACGCCCCCCCCGCCCTCTCACCCCTCGCCGGGCCCCACCCCGGCCCCGACGCTCCCGCCCCTCGCCGACCCCGTCATCGCCGGCCCACTCCCGGCTGAGCTGTCCCCGCGCTTGCGTGACATCAAGGGCGACCTCCCGGCCGGCTACGCGGATGACTGCCATCTCAACTTCGACGAGGAGGCGTCCGGTGAGTGTGTCTATGGCTACCCCGATGGAGCCAGCACCGTCGTCCTGCTCGGTGATTCGCATGCCGCGCAGTGGCTGCCGGCCATCGAGGAGCTCGGCTTCGTGCGGGACTGGCGCGTGGTGGGGCTCACCAAGTCCGCGTGCCCGCCCGTGGACGTGACGGTCTGGAGCGACAACAAGAAGCGCCGCTATCGGGAGTGCGACGCGTGGCGCCAGCACGCACTGGAGCGCATCGCCTCCGAGGAGCCCACCATCGTGTTCGTGGCCGGATACCACATCTATGAACTGATGGAGGACGGCGACCGCGTGGCGCTCTCGGCCGACCCGGCCGCCTGGGCCGAGGCGCTCAGCCGGACGATCGAGGCCATCGAGGCCACGGGGGCGCGGGCGGTGCTCATCGCCGACACGCCCCAGCTTGGTGTGGCCCCGGCCGATTGCCTCGCGGACCACCGCGACGCCGTGGAGGCGTGCCACCAGGCGGCCGCCGACGTCGTCGATGCCGGCTACGCACAGCTCGAGCGCGACGTCGCCGAAGCGACCGGCGCCCGGCTCCTGTCCCTCACGGACGTCATCTGTCCCGACGGCTCGTGTCCGCTCGTGTTCGGCACGACCCCCGTGTACCGCGATGTGCAGCACCTGACGGCGACCTTCGCGCGCAGCCTGTCGCCGATCATCGATGTCTGGCTCGACCTGGAGGACGGATGACGCACGGCACCGGCCGCGCCCGATGGCGCCTGGCGCTTGCATCGGTCCTCGCTCTCGCGCTCCTCCCCGCGCCGTCGAGCGCTGCGGATGGTGCGCCCGACACGGGGTCGGCGCTCGAACGCCTCGGGCAGGCCACGGCCGCGGTACCGGGCGGAGCGAATGCCATCGCTCTCGCGACGACGGTCCTGGGGCTGCTTGGCGGCGCGATCGACGCGATCGATGAGGGCCCATGGGTGCCCGCAGCGCACCCGCATGCGCTCCCCCTCAACCTCACGCCACCCCTGCCGGACGCCGCCGAGACCAAGAGCCGTGCCTATACCGATGGCTGTCACGCGCTCCCGAACGTCCGCAAGGCCAGGCCCTGCAGCTACGGCGATCGGGACTCGGACTTCGACGTGCTGCTCATGGGCGACTCGCATGCGGCGATGTGGCTGCCCGCACTGGAAGAGATCGCAGACCGCCGAGGGTGGCAGATCCACCTGCTGACCAAGTCGGCCTGCCCACCGGCACGCATCAGCGTCCTGTTCCGACGGAAGGTCTACGCGGCATGTGACGCGTGGCGCCGGAGCGCGTTCAAGGTCGCCCAGCGCATCAAGCCGGACCTCGCGATCGTGACCTCGACGGTCGGCTACGCCATCGACGGCGTCCGGAGGCGGTACTCGAAGCCGTACCTCGCGGCGTGGCGCAAGGGCTGGTCGGACACGATGCGCACGCTCGGACGGTCCGCGGGCGAGGTGGTCGTGCTCAACGACGGCCCCGAGTGGGCCACCGATCCACTGCGGTGCCTGCGCCGGCACGCCGATGACGTGCGCGCCTGCGCGACGCCGCGCCACGAAGCGATGCGGGAGGACGTGGCACGCACCCTTCGACGGGCCGCCGAGGCCGCGGATGCGACGTTCGTCGACTCGTCCGAGCTCATCTGCCCGGAGGATCCCTGCCAGGTCGTGGACGGCCGGTACCTGGTGGCCTACGACATCAGCCACCTGACGCCGGTGTACGCCCGACTCCTGAGCGAGCGGCTGGAGGCGATGCTCACCGACGAGGGCGAGTAGGCGACGCCTCGCGACCTCCTAGAAGCGGCGACCGCGTGCGCGCTCGAGCGAGAACCGAGCGGTGTCCGCGATGGCCATCACGGCCATGGTGCCTGCCTGGACCGGGTCGGTGACCACCAGGTCGGCCACGTCCACCACCGACCCGACCTGGTTGAGCGAGATGACCGGGATGCCGGCCGCCTGGATCTCCCTGACCGCCTCGGTGATGTCGCCGCCCATGATCGACCCGGCGAGCACCAGGATGTGCGCTCGGGGCAGGTCCGCGACGGCCCGGACCGTGTTCGCGATGTTCTTCTCGCCGACGAGCGCGATGGTGTCCACCGAGATCCGCTCGCCACGCAGGTTGTGGCGGTCGGACTCTGACACGGCGCCGAGGCTCACCTGGGCGACCTGCGCGCCACCACCGACGATGATCACCCGCTTGCCGAAGATCTGGCCCAGGGTCGCCCGCGCCTCGGCGACCACGACACCGGGGGCGGCGCGCACGGCGGCGGCAGCGGTCGCTCCGTCGAGATCGCGGAACTCCACGTCGAGCACACGATCCACGTCGGCCTCGCCGCGGGTGGCCGGGAACGAGTTGACCGATACGACGTCGGCCCCTGCCTCACGCAGGCGGACGAGCAGGTCCACGAAGTCCGCGTCCGGGCCGACACGGATGCTGACCGCCGAGAGGGTGCGGCCGGGCTCCGGGATCTGGAGGTCCGGGAGCGGTGGATCGTGTGCCTCGCCCGGTTCGAGCTCGCTGTCGACAGGTGGCAGCGCGTCGAGATCCTCGCTCTCGTCGGCTCCCGAACCCCTTGCCATCTCATCCATGCCGGGGACTATCGCACGACCGCATGGCATGGGACGGTAGTACGATCGTCACATCGTCGCACTGTCGTTGACGTGTCGCACCGATCAGGCCATCCTACGACCGACATGGAAACGCTCGTACCGGCCGACACCGAGCTCGTCAATCTCCGGGCAAAGAACCAGCTGACCCTGCCGGACGCGATCGCGAAGCAGGTTGGCGTCGAGCCTGGGGACCGGTTTCGCGCCTGGGTGCAGGACGACGGCTCGATCATCCTTCGACGTTGCAGCCGCAGTGCCTACGGAAGGTATCCGCACGTGTGGGGGGATACCCCGGAGGAGACCGCGGAGCATCTGCGGGAGCTGCGCGACGAATGGGAACGTGACCGACCCTCGTATTGAAGCGCGGATCCCGCCCTCCGCGCGGCTCGTCCTCGACACGTCGGTGCTGGTCGCGTTCCTCACGGCAACGGAGCCCGTATCAGGTCTCGCCCGCACCGTCATCGAAGAGTTCCTGGGACGTGGTCGGAACGAAGGTTTCGTCTCTGCCCTGTCCGTTGGCGAGGTCCTGGTGAGACCGGCCTTGACCGGGGACGCACGCGGCGTCGCACTCGATATCCTTGACATGCCGGGCCTTGAGCTGCGGTCGGTGGATCTTCTGGTCGGCGCGGAGGCCGCGCGGATCCGCGGCATGTCCCGGCTCCCGATGCCCGACGCGATCGTGATCGCGACCGCCGTGCTGACCAGATCGGACGTACTCGTCACCAACGATCGTCGGCTGGCCGGCGCCATGCCGGAGGTCGTGCCGGACACGGACGTGGTGCTGCTGTCGGACCTCGTCTGAACGCGCCGTGGGCCGCGTCCGCGGCCGACGGTATAGTCATCGGGCCATGACCGAGACCCTCGCCCGCCCTGACGTCTCCCCCGCTGCAGCACCCGTCCTCGGTGGCCGTGCGCGCATCAGGGTCGCCGTCGTGGGCGCCACGGGCTACGCCGGCGGCGAGATGGTGCGCATCCTCGAGCGCCATCCCAACGTGCGGATCGTGGGCCTCCAGGGACGCGGCCGCGAGCAGGAGCCCGTGGGCGTCAGCCATCCCCATCTCGCTGCGACCGGGCACGTCGTGGACGAGGCGCTGCCGGCAGCGGACGCGGTGTTCCTGGCGCTCCCCCACAAGCTCGCTGCTGAGCGTGCCCCCGAGATCCTCGCGACGGGCGCCCGCATCATCGACCAGGGTCCCGACTTCCGGCTGAAGGATCCTGCCGACTATCCGCGCTGGTACGGGTTCGAGCACCCGACACCCGAGCTCCTGGCACAGGCGGTCTATGGCCTGCCGGAGCTGCATCGGTCGGAGCTCCAGGCACTGGGCGACGCGGGCACCGCGATCGTCGGCGCACCGGGCTGCTACCCCACCACGACCATCCTCGCGGTGGCGCCGCTGGCGCGCGCTGGGCTCGTCGCGGACCTCGTCGTGGACGCCAAGAGCGGCGTGTCGGGCGCGGGCCGGGACCCCAAGCCCCACCTCACGTTCAGCGAGGTCAACGAGAGCGTCTCTGCGTACGGCATCTTCAACCACCGGCACACCGCGGAGATCGAACAGGAGCTCGGGTCGCTGGCACCCTCGGGCACGGGACAGGCCTTCGAAGCCGTGGACTTCCTGCCCCATCTCATCCCCATGACCCGGGGCATCCTGTCGGCGGTCCACGTCAAGCCCAGCCGTCCCGTCACGTCCGCCGAGCTCCAGGAGCTGTACCGGGACATGTACGCGGGGGAGCCGTTCGTCGAGGTCGTGGACACGCCACCCGCCACCAAGCATGTGTACGGCTCGAACCTCGCACGGGTGTTCGTGACAGCGGACGAGCGGACCGGTCGCGTCCTCGCCATCGGGGTCCTGGACAACCTCGTCAAGGGGGCGGCCGGCCAGGCGGTCCAGGCGTTCAACGTGGTCTTCGGCCTGCCCGAGACGGCAGGGCTGGAGCAGCTGCCTCTCAACCCCTGATCTCGCGATGACGGATCCCGCACCAGTGGACCCCTCGTCGCGGCTGCCCGACGTCGAGTGGGCGGCCCGCCTACCGCAGGGGTTCCGCGCGGGCGCCACCACGGCCGGGGTCAAGGCATCGGGCAGGCCCGACCTGTCGGTGGTGCTGGTCGATGGGGGCGAGGGTGCGCTCGCGGCCACGTTCACCCCGAACCGCTTCGCGTCCGCGCCGGTGCTGCTCGCCCGGGAGTACCTT
>JBEVIK010000329.1:0-21749 GCA_040510715.1 Candidatus Limnocylindrales bacterium | reverse complement strand
CTCCCGACAGCCCCGCCGGAGGGCGCACCCGCGCCCCGCACGGCGGTGCCTGCCGCGCCCGCCGAGAAGCGCACCACGGAGATCGACAAGCAACGCGTGCCCATGGCCGCCAAGCCCTACCGGCTGTTGGCGCTGGTCAAGCAGGACGCGGTGGTGCGGGTCCAGAAGGAGCCGGACGACACGGTCCTCACGTGGCCGCACCTGCTGTCCATCGAGTTCTTCGCGGCCGCCATGATCAGCATCTTCCTGCTGTTCATGGGCCTGTTCATCAACGCGCCGCTCGAGGAGCTGGCCAACGGCAACGTGACCCCCGCCGTGGCCAAGGCGCCGTGGTACTTCGTGGGTCTCCAGGAGCTGCTCGCGTACTTCCACCCGACCGTGGCGGGCGTGCTCGCGCCCACCGTGATCCTCGTGGGGGCGGCCTTGGTGCCCTACATCGACCGTGGTCCCCGGGGTGATGGTGGCTCGCCTCGCCCATCCGACCGCAAGGCCGGCGTGCTGCTGTTCACCATCGTGTGCGGCGCCGGTCTCGCCATCACCTTCCTGGGCGCGTTCTTCCGCGGCCCTGGGTACGCCTGGACCCTGCCGTGGCAGGGCCTCTACTTCGCGCTGTAGCCATGGGGAACTGGAAGCTCACCCAGGCACAGGAGCCGACCGCCCTCTCGGCGCAGGCTCGTCGCGAGATGCGCAACGGTCAGCCCGCGGGGCTGTCGCGTCGCCAGCTCATCCGGCGCTCCATCGGTGCCGGCGTCGGGCTATGGCTGCTGGAGGTCACCGCAGGGACCATCGGCTTCCTGTGGCCCAACCTGTCGAGCGGCTTCGGTGGCGAGATCACCCTCGGTGACATCGACCAGGTGTCCGGGAGCCCCGCGGTCCAGGGCATCACGCTCAAGGACGGGGCACCGGCCTACTTCAGCGAGGCGCGCGCGTATATCCAGCTCGTCGATCCGTCGCTCGGCTTCCAGGACGGCGACAGCCCCGATGGCTCGGGGGAGACGACCAACGTGCGGACGCTCTACCAGCGCTGTCCTCACCTCGGTTGCAAGCCCAACTTCTGCGAGAGCAACTTCTGGTTCGAGTGCCCATGCCACGGCTCGCGCTATGACCGCCTGGGCATCAAGGTCCAGGAGCTCGGGCCCGCACCGCGCGGCCTCGACCTGTTCGCGAGCAACGTCGTGAACGGCGTCCTCACCGTGGACACGAGCCGCATCACGCTCGGCCCGCTGCCGGTGGCGCTGGGCCAGCCGGGCCTCATCCCGTCGCGCGGCGGTTCCTGCATATGAGCGACCCGACCACGGGCCGCGAGCTGACGCCCCACGAGGGTTCGCAGCCACCCGCACCGGCACCCAGCTCCTCGCTCGCCCCCGAGCGGTTCTCGGCGGGCGACCGGGCACACGTCGTCGGGCTCACCGAGGAGCGCTCCGCGGAGGTGGTCCGCCAGAGCGGCAACTCCCGGAAGGTGGCGTTCCTCGCGACCCTCGTCATCGCCCTCTTCATCCCGCTCTACTGGTTCTACGAGATCGGCGTCCCGGCGCTGGGCGTCCAGGGGCGCATGGAGCAGAACGGGGAGGAGCAGTTCGTGACGGACGTCGAGCGCGGCTACGCGCTCTTCCTCGCGAACTGCGCGCGTTGTCACGGCGACAACGGCCAGGGTGGCGCGGGCCCGCCGCTCAACGACCAGGCCAAGCTGTTCAACGCCATCACCCCGACGGGCGCGTCGGGCAGCGGCCACCTCAACCCGAACTACATCACCCAGGTGCTCGAGGTGGGTGGCCGTCTCGTGTGCGGCGACCCGAACAGCGTGATGCCCGCGTGGCGCGAGCCGGCCGGCCCGCTCAACTACCGCGAGGTGGAGGAGCTGGTGAGGTTCCTCACCGCGAGCACGGACGTGTCGTTCGAGTACGACCCGCATGCGGGCGGCCATGGTGCCGGCGATCCCGAAGCGACCCCGCACACCCAGACCGGCTGGCGCGACCCGAACTTCGAGCCGGCACCCGGCTCCACGCAGGTCCCCGCCTGCTGGCGGCCATACGAGAACCCTGCCTTCGCGAGCACGGTCGATGCCAGCTCGAGCTCGGCACCCATCGGCGACCCCGGCACCCAGGACGCGCCGCGCCAGATCCCGCTCGACCTCACCGCGAGCCTCACCATCACCGATCCGGACGGCGCCCCGGTGCCGAGCATCGCAGTCAAGGCGGGTGAGACGGTCCAGTTCGAGGTCACCAACACCGCGAACTTCGGCCACAACTTCTTCATCGGGCCGGAAGAGGAGCTGTCCACGACCACCGGTGACATCCCGGGCGGGACCGGCATCTCCGAGTTCACCGAGGGGACCCAGACGGTCACGTGGACCGTCCCCGCGGATGGGTCCGGTCTCCAGTTCGCGTGCACCGTGCCCGGCCATTACGGCTCGATGCACGGCGACTTCGTCATCCAGGAGTAGGGAGAGCCCGCACCGTGGCGCAGCAGGCATTGCCCGCCGGAACGACGCCCCGCCGAGCCATCTTCGGGCTGCTCGACGCGAACGGCTGGGGATGGGCCGGGCTCAAGGCCACGTTCTGGTTCATCGCCTTCATCTTCCTGCTCGGTGTCATCCCCAACTACGCCTACTACTTCACCGTGTCCGACACCATCCAGGTCGGTTGGAACGCGATCTCGCCCATCAACTGGTGCCCCGCGGCCAACGAGGACCTGCCGTGCCCGGCGCCGGCGGGTGCCGTCGTGCCCTGGCAGGCCTCGCCCCCCGAGCTCGCGCTGGCGCAGCCCGTGACGGGCGCCGCGGCCATCCAGTCGGGCGCCAACCTGTACGTCGTCGGCGGCTCGGCCGGCGCGGGCGCCGTCGCCGACGTGAGCGTCAGCCAGGTCGCCTCGGACGGCAACCTGACCGCGTGGCAGGCCGGGCCCGCCCTGCCCGAGCCGCGGACCCAGGCCACCGCCATCGCGCTCTCGGGCGTGCCTTACATCATCGGCGGCCTCGACGCGTCCGGTGCCCCGACCACGACCGTGTACATGGGCGTCGTCGAGAACGGTGTCATCCAGTCATGGGCGCTCGCCGACGGCGAGGACCGCACCGTGGACCTGACCCTCCCGGTCGCCGTGAGCGAGGCGGCAGGCGCCGCGAGCTCGGGCGGGCTGTACCTGTTCGGCGGCAGGACCGCGGATGGCCTCTCGGACCAGATGCTGTTCGCGGCGACGGACGAGGACGGGGCTCTCACGGGCTGGCGATCGATGGGCGAGCTGGCGATGCCAGAGGCACGCGCCGGTGCCACTGCGGCGTCCATCGGTGACTTCGTGTACGTGTTCGGTGGCGAGGGCCTTGCCGGCCCCAGCAGCACCGTGTATCGCCTGACGACCGCGGAAGGCGCCCCGGCGACCGACGAGGACGACGTGCTCATGGGTTGGGCCAGCGCACCCACGTCCCAGCAGCTGCCAGCCCCACGCACCCAGGCCGCGACGTTCAACGCGAACGGTGCGGTGTATGTCATCGGTGGCACCGACGCCGATGGCGCGGCGGTGGACACCTTCTACTGGGCCGTGCCGGACGCCGCGACCGGCGACCTGCCCGCGTGGCACCAGCTCGACCAGACACAGCTCCCGGAGGCGCGCTCCGACGCGGCAGTCGCGGCCATCGGGACCCACACGTACCTCGTGGGCGGTCAGGGAGCGGATGGAGCGGCGCTGGACAGCGTGCCGCGCGCGAACCTGTCGCCACAGCCGCCGTTCTTCCAGCTGGGCATCCTGGGCGCGACCATCCCGGGCCTGTCCATCAAGGGCGAGGTCGGCCAGCAGATCGGCTACCTCAACGCCATGGGCGTGGGCATGACCAACTTCGTGATCCTGGTGGTCATCGGGTACGCGATGTCCCACCGACGGGGCACCCTGCGGGTGATGGAGAAGCTCTCCCGCGGCCGCATCAAGGCACCTGTCGAGGACGAGTTCGTCCCAGGCACGTGACCGGCCGCCTCGCCGGGCGCTGCGTGGTCATCACGGGTGCCACCGGAATCGCCGCCGCGTCCGCCCGCCGGTTCGCGGCCGAAGGGGCCCGCCTGTTCCTCATCTCGCGCACCGAGGACCACCTGGGCGTGCTCGCCGACGAGCTCGCGGCGACCGGGACCGAGGCCGGCTGGGTCGCTGCCGACCTGGCGGACGACGCCCAGGCGGAGGCGGCGATGGGGGAGGCGAATGCCGCGCTGGGGCGCATCGATGGCCTGTTCGCGGTCGCCGGTGGCTCCGGGCGACGGTTCGGTGACGCGCCCGTCCACGAGCTGACCGCAACGGGCTGGGACCAGACGCTGGCGCTCAACGCCCGCAGCCAGGTGATGACCTTCGGCGCGGCGCTGCGGCGGATGCTCGCCCAGGACCCGGACGACTCCGGCGCCCGGGGCGCGATCGTGGGCATGTCCAGCATCCTCGCGTCCCATCCAGAGCCGGGGCTCTTCCCCACCCCCGCGTACGCCGCGTCCAAGGGCGCCATCTCGACGCTCACCCGGGTCCTGGCGGCGAGCTACGTCCACCAGGGGATCCGGGTCAATGCGGTCGCGCCCTCGCTGACCACGAGCCGGATGTCGACGCGCGCCGCGGCCGACGAGGCCACCCAGCGATTCGCTCGGCGGCGCCAACCGCTCACCGATGGGTTCCTGGCACCCGAGGATGTCGCCGACGCGGCGCTGTTCCTGCTCTCGACCGAGGCACGCGCCATCACCGGCCAGGTCCTGCTCGTGGATGGCGGTTGGTCGGTCACCAGCACCGAGGGGGACGTCACGACATGACCGCCGAGCCGTTGTTCCAGCCGGCACCGATGGCGACATCGGTCATCGGGTCGCATGCCCGGCCGGGCTGGCTCGACCTCGCGGTGGCGGCGGCCGACCGGGGCGAGCTGGGACCCGTGGACATCCGCGAGGTCCAGGACGATGCTGTGGACGCGGCGCTCCGCGACCAGGAGGAGGCGGGCATCGACATCCCCTCGGATGGCGAGATGCGCCGCGCGGGCTTCTTCACGGCCGAGTTCTATCGCCACATCAGCGGTGTCGAGTCGCTGCCCTCCGCCCGCCGGCTGGGCCCGGGCGGCCACGACCAGCAGCACCGGCTGCGTGTGCTCGCACCGATCGAGTCACCCAACGGACTCGGCGTGGTGGAGGAGTTCCGGTACGCGTCCACGCGCACCGACCGACCGCTCAAGGTCACCATCCCGGGGCCGTTCACGCTGTCGGGTCGGCTGACCTATGGTGCCGGGGAGGTCTATCCCGACCGCATCGCGGTGGCGGAGGCGTTCGTCCCGATCCTCGCCGCCGAGCTGCGCGGGCTGGTCGATGCCGGTGCGGTCTACATCCAGATCGACGAGCCGTCACCGGCCATCCACCCCGAGGCGTCCCACCGGTTCGCGGCGCTGTTCAACGCCGCGACCGCCGGGGTCCAGGGCCGTGTCCGGCTGGCTGCGCACCTGTGCTTCGGCAACTACCTCGGCCGGCCGCTCGCAGCGCGCGCCTACCGACCGGTGCTGGAGCAGGCACTCGCGTTCGAGGTGTCCGACCTCGTCCTCGAGTGGGCGAACCGGGAGATGGCGGAGCTGGACGTCGCGGGTGACATCGCGGCCGCCGGGCGCTCGCTGGGTGCGGGTGTCGTGGACGTCAAGAGCTATCACCTGGAATCGGCGGACGAGGTCGCGGCACGCATCGAGCAGGTGCTCGCCGCCGGGGTGCCGGAGGATCGCCTGACCCTCGTGCCCGACTGCGGCTTCAGCCAGACGGCGCGCTGGGCGACGAAGCCCAAGCTGCGAGCGCTCGTCGAGGGTCGCGACCTGGTCCAGGGACGCCGCGTGGGGTAGTGCTGGGCGCCCGGACCGAGCACGCGGCTACTTGGGGCGAGGCGGCCAAGCGGATCCACGCCCGGCAGATCCCCGCCGCGCGGACTCAGTCCCGGACCGCGGCCATCAGCGCAGTGGCGCGTTCGCGGAGCGTCGTCTCGTCAGGCGCACCGGCCAGCCAGCTGCCGACACCCACGGCCACCGCACCGGCCTCGATGAGCGCGCGCGCGTTGTCGGCGGTGACGCCGCCCGTGGGCATCAGCGGGATGTCCGGGAACGGCCCCCGCAGCTCGCGCAGCAGTGCCGCGCCGCCCACGGATGCCGGGAACAGCTTGATGGCCGAGGCACCCGCCCGCCACGCGGTCAGCACCTCGGTGGGGGAGAGCGCACCCGGGAACACCGGGACGCCACGCTCCGCTCCCCACCCTATGACCCCGACATCGGTCACCGGCATCACGAGGAACGTGGCGCCCGCATCCACGGCAGCGGCTGCGCCCTCGACATCCAGCACGGTGCCGGCACCCACGAGCAAGCGCTCCCCGAGCCCTGCCCGGAGCGCCCGGATGGCATCGAGCGCACCGTCGCCCTGGAGCGTCACCTCGAAGGCCGGCACGCCCGTCGCTGCGAGCACCTCCCCGATGCGCAGGGCACGCTCGGCATCGAGGTTGCGGCCGATGGCCACGACACGGCCCGACAGGATGGCGGCTGGGATGGCGGGGCGCTGCATCGATCGATGGTAAAGCGGGCTCAGGCGTCCTCGCGCCGAGCGATGACACGGGCCACGTCGTCGGGTGCCGATCCGATGTCCTGCACCCGAAGGCCCACCGCCGCCAGGCGGGTGGTCAGGTCCGCGGCCATGTCACCCGAGACCACGAGCGCCACGATGCCTCCGCGCTCGACCACCCGTGCGAGACGCTGGGGCTCCGTCTGCCCGGGAGCGATCACGAGACGGAAGGCCTCGGCGGGCAGCGCCGCGATACCGGTCGAGCCGGTGGGCACCACGGTCCAGTCGAAGCCCGTCGGCAGCCCCACATGCGCATCGCCCAGCCAGAGCGCCCGGCCACCGGGTGCCCGACGGGCGGCGTCGGCGACCCACGAGTCGAGCGATGCGTGCTCGGCGTCCTCTCGCTCGCGCACCCCGGCCAGCAGGCGCTCGCGGGCCTCGACGAGCGACCGCAGGGCCCCCGGGTCCGCGCCCGATGCGAGTCCGAGCGCCGCAGCGTTCGCCCCGAGCCAGGCATCCAGCGCCGCGTCATCGGCGAGCGGCGGCTGGTCGGACACGAGCCCCACGACCGGGCCGCCGGGCGCTGCCACCGCGTCCAGGAGCTCGGTGACGCTCGACGCGTCGATGTCCAGGCCGGGGCGCACGAGGATGCCCTCCGCGCCCGAGACCGTGAGCATGGCGATTCGCTCGGGGAACGGCGGCTCGCCATGGTCGTCGGCGGCGCTGATCACCGCCCACACCGGGCGACCCGCGGGGACCGCGATGCGTGTCGCCTGGAGGGTGGCATCGAACGACGTCCTGGGCTCGAGGATCAGCAGGTCCACGCCGACATCGGCAAGGATGCCCGCCTGGTCGTGGGTGTCCCGCTCGTCGGACACCGATGCCGGCAGCAATCGCCCGGTCGCGTGCTCCGGCCCCGCCGAGATGTCGGGGAGCGGCCCGGCGACCAGGATCGGCCCGGTCCTGACGGCGCCACGTCGCTCCAGCCCGGCTTCGACCGCCTCCCGTGCCAGGCGGACCGCGCCGTCGGTCCATGCCCGCGCCCGCCGCGACTCGCCCACGGCCTCGAGCGCCCGTCGATGCGTCAGCCACGCGGGCGCCACCACGATGTCCGCTCCGGCCGCGACCTGTGCCGAGATCTCGCCGCGCGCCACCTGCGGCTGTCGGACGTGGAACGGCTCGAACCAGCGAGCGACCGAGCCCGGTCGTGGGAAGGCGCGCCGGTCGAGCGCCGGCGCCCCGGCCAGGATGCGCGGCGTCATCGTCCCGACCCGAGCTCCCTCAGGCGAGATCTCCCTCGCCGGCCTCGACGGGTCCGGTGCGCACCGGCAGGCCGGCAGCGTTCCAGGCGGTGATGCCGCCGGCGACGTTGAACGACTCGGGGTACCCGTTGGCGACCAGGAACTCGGTGGCGCGGGCCGATCGCCCACCGACGGCACACATGACGAGCAGCGGCCGGTCATGCGGCAGCTCCTCGAAGCGTGTCGTGAAGGTGGACAGGGGCATCAGCACCGACCCCGGAACGCGGAGCATCCCGAACTCACTCTGCTCGCGGACATCCACGAGCAGCGGGGCGGGCTGGTCGGTCGTGGCAAGGCGGTCGGACGCCTCGGTGACCGTGACGGTGGGCGTTTGCTGGATCATGCGTCGAGGGTAGCGATCCCGGCGTGCGCGCGGCGCCGGTGGGTCGTACAGTCGGGGCGATGACCGACACGACCATCGAGGCCGGCCCCGACGGCAAGGTCCACGTGGGCTGGGCCGAGCTCGATGCGCTCGTGGGCCAGCTGGCGGGGCAGATCGGCGACGGCTTCGACGTGATGCTGGTCATCACGCGCGGCGGGATGGTGCCCGCCGGGATGCTCGCCTACCAGCTGGGCATCCGGACCATCCTCGTGGCACCGGTCGTGGCGTACGACGACGTGGGCACGATGCACGAGCAGCCGGTGGTCCTGGGCTTCCCCGGCGACGACCAGCTGGCCGACTGGGACGTGCTGGTCGTGGACGAGGTCTGGGAGACGGGCAACACCATCACCGCGGTCGTCGACCGGGTGCGCGCCGCGGGCGGGCGGCCGGTGACCGCGGTGCTCCACTACAAGCCCGCACGCTCCCGCACCGACCTGACCCCCGACCACTTCGTCCACGAGACCGATCGCTGGGTGGTCTACCCCTACAAGTACGGCAAGTAGCGCGGCCGAGCTTCTCCCCGCCGCGTTCCTGCGTCCCCCGCCTCCGGGCGCCCCGCGGCAGGCAGGCCCTTGCCGGACGTCCCAACCCTGCGCGTGAGTCCCCAGCGGGACTCGCCCGGGGGCAGGCGCGCTCCGAGTGAGTCCGATCGGGTCATCGCTCGGCGGGCTTCCAGGGCGACGATGCCGACGAGGTCGACCAGGGGGCGACGAGGGCGACGAGGCGACGAGGCGACGACGACCACGAGGGCCACGACGACCACGAGGGCGACGACGACCACGGGTGCGTGGCGCGCAGGTCGTCGGGGTCGCCGAGGGCGACGGTGTGAGTCCCCGATCGGACTCACGGAAGTCGATGAGCACCCTGCGCGAGTCCGCGAGTAGGACTCGCCGCAGCCGACGACGCCGGCGCCCGAACCGCCCCTACGTCAGCTCCGCGAGCGGCTGGCGGCGGTCGAAGCCCGTGTCGAGCTCGTGCCACCAGCGGATGTCCTCTGGCTCGCCCAGGCGCCAGCACAGCCAGATCGGCCGGCCATTGGCGAGCGCCGGGAAGTCGATGAGCCCGGTCCCGATGTCCCGCAGCTCCACGTCCCATTCGACGAGCTGGGTCACCGTGGCGCGCATCCGGGTGGCCATCGCGCGGATCCTGGCGTCGGTCTCCGCGACCTCGCTGGCATGCTCCGCCGAGCCGTTGGTGGCCGCGCGGAGCTGCTGGTCCTGCTGCGCGAGCGCGATGGCGTCGCGGTCGGCGCGCAGGCCCTCGAGGAGCGGCCGGACCTCGGCGAGCCGCGCCTTCGCCTCGTCGATGGAGTAGTAGTGCACGAGCCGATGGTGGCACGATCGAGGGGTCGGTGAGGGAGCTCCGGGGACCCGGGCGCACCTTGGGCGCGCTAGCATCGGGCGCATGAGCGAGCCAAGCGAGCCTTCGGACCGGCCGCGCGTCCTCGTCACGCGCGAGATCCCCGACGCCGGCCTCCGACTGCTCCGCGAGGCGACCTTCGTGGACGTCTGGGACCGACCCATGCCCCCGCCCCGCGACGAGCTGCTGCGCCGGGTCGAGGGCATCGACGGCCTGTTGGCGCTCCTGACCGACCGCGTGGACGACGAGCTGCTCGATGCCGCAGGGCCCCGGCTCAAGGTCGTCTCGAACCTCGCCGTGGGCTTCGACAACATCGACCTCGCGGCGTGCGCGCGGCGCGGCATCCCGGTGGGCAACACACCGGGTGTCCTCACGGAGGCGACCGCGGACCTCGCGTTCGCGCTGCTGCTGGCGGTCGCACGGCGCCTGCCCGAGTCCGCGACGCTGGTCACCCAGGACCGCTGGCTGACGTGGGACCCGATGCTGCTGCTCGGACGCGACGTCAGCGGCGCGACGCTGGGCATCGTCGGCTTCGGGCGCATCGGACGCGAGGTAGCACGACGGGCGAAGGGCTTCGGGATGCGCATCCTCGCTCACAGCCGCCGGCGCGCACCGGACGAGGTGTATCAAGAGCTTGGCGCCGAGCCGGTGGAACTCGACAGCCTGCTCGCGCAGAGCGACTTCGTGAGCGTCCACGTCAACCTGTCCGCTGACACGTTCCATCTCATCGATGCGGCGGCGATCGCGCGGATGCGTCCAGGGACCATCCTCGTCAACACATCCCGGGGTGGTGTCGTGGACCAGGCGGCGGTCGCCGAGGCGCTGCGCTCGGGACACCTGTTCGGTGCCGGGCTCGACGTGACCGACCCCGAGCCGATGCGCGCAGACGACCCGCTCCTGTCCCTGCCCAACTGCCTCGTGGTGCCGCACATCGGCTCGGCGACCCAGCGGACGCGAGACCGGATGGCCGAGAAGGCCGCCCGCAATGTCATCGCCGGCCTGCGGGGCGAGCCGCTGCCCGATCCGGTCCCTCTCCCTTCGGCCTAGGCGGCATCCCGACCCGTGCCGCTCGAGGCGGTCGCGATCGTGCTGGCCGCGGCGTTCCTCCACGCCCTCTGGAACCTGCTCCTCGCGCGCTCGCCGGACCCGAGTGCGGGGATCGCGGTGGCGACCGCGGTGGGTGCGCTCGTCACCTTGCCGCTCGCGATCGCCCGCTGGCGGCTGGAGCCGGAGGCGCTGCCATGGGTCGCCGTGTCGGCGACGCTCGAGCTGGTGTACTTCGTGCTCCTTGCACGGGCGTACCGGCGCGCCGACCTCTCGCTCGTCTACCCCGTGGCACGGGGGCTGTCGCCGGTGCTGGTGCTCGTCGGGAGCGTGCTGTGGCTGCAGGAGCCGGCGTCGCCGATCGCGTTCGTGGGCATCGCGATGGTGGCGGTCGGGGTCGTGCTGGTGCGCGGGCTGCGCGCCCCCGCTTCGGTCGCTGATGTCGTGCTCGCGGCCGTCATCGGCCTGTGCATCGCGGGCTACACCCTCGCGGACCAGCAGGGCGTCCGGCACGCCGACCCCATCACCTACCTGTTGCTGGTCGTGGGCATCCCCGCGGTCGCCTGGTGCGGCTGGCTCGCGGTGGCCGATGGCCCGGCGCGGCTTCGGGCGGCACTCCGGCCCCCCATCGTGGCGGGTGGCGTCGCGGCGCTGGGGGCCTACGGGCTGATCCTGGTCGCGCTGGGCATGGCGTGGGCGCCTGGGGTCGCGGCGCTCCGCGAGACGAGCATCGTCATGGCCACGGTCATGGCCGCGCTCGTGCTCCACGAGCGGGTGGAGCGCTCGCGGTGGCTGGGCTCGCTGGTGCTGGTGGCAGGTATCGCGCTGGTCGTCGCGGGGTGAGGGTGGCCGCGCAGGAAGCACGGGAGGGACCATCGGGCGTCCCCCGAGGCGACGCTCGTGCCGATCCCGCGACCTCGTCCGGGCGACCTAGACTGGCGCCGCCATGCTGATTCGGCTGGTCGAGGTCGGGATCGTGCTGATCGAGGCGGTGCTCGCGCTGCGATTGCTGCTGCCCTTCATGCGCATCCCGAGCTCGCTCGAAGGGGTGGTCCCCACGCTCGTGACGCTCAGCGACCTGCTCATCGCGCCCTTCCAGGTGTTCTTCACGCCGTTCCGGCTCGACCAGCTGTCTGCAGTGCCCGGTGGTGACATGGGCTACACCCGGTATCTCGACCAGGTGGACACGACCGTGCTGGTGGCGATGATCGGGTGGGCCATCATCGGATCGATCCTGCTGTTCCTGATGGGTGCGCTCGGCCGGATCCGCTAGACGGACGGGTCAAGGCACTGGATTCGTCGGGGTCCCGGGTGTAGCGTCGACACGCCCGTTGCATGAGAGGTGTGACATGGGACGTCGGCTGCATGGGGTCGGTGCGCTCGTCGCGCTCGTGGTCATGGCCCCGACCCTCCAGGGATGCTCGCTCCTGCTGATGGGACGGCAGGGGGACGTAGCGACCGCTGCTCCCGCGGTGAGCGCGATCCCGCTCCCGACCGCGGCCGCGGCCGAGCCGTCCCTCGGCGCGGGTGCGTTGCCCACGCCCGACCAGCTCGCGGCGCTGCTGGGAGCCGGGGACTTCAGCGCGGTCGGCATCGAGGGGGCCGGACCGCCGAGCTATGACGCGGCCGGTGAGCCGGGCTCGGTCTACGCGGTGTACCAGGGCCTGTCGGGCGCGGCGGGTGGTCTCGAGGTCGATGTGTTCGTGTCCGAGAACGCAAGCGATGCCGCGGCGCTCGTGTTCGACCCCGGACTGTGGGCGCTCGACGCGGACACGAAGTCCACGATGGGTGCGGAGCGCGCCACGCTCATCGACGGCCAGTCCACCAACGACGGCACGGCGATGTACGACACGCTGTGGGTCCAGAAGGGACGGTTGGTCGCGGCGATCTCCATCCCAACGAGCGAGCAGTCGCGCGACCAGCTGCTGGGTCTCGCGACGCTGCTGCTGGCGAGATCGGCCGCATACCAGTGAGCCGCTGACACCGGAGGCGATGAGAGATGGGACGTGCGACCGCCGAGGAGGTCGTCCAACGCTACGCGCGGGCCATCGCGCAGGGTGACATCGAGGCGCAGGAGGCGCTTCGACATCCCGGATGGAGCGCGGATTGGCCCCAGTCGGGCGAGCGTGTCGCCAGCGCCGCGGACTATCGGTCCATCTACGAGGCGTATCCGGGAGGGTCGCCGCGGAGCGAGATGAGGCGGCTCGTCGGCCCACAGGACGACTGGGTCGTCACCCCCTCCAACACCGCCGTGCGTGTCGCCGGCTGCGGCGACTTCTGGTGGAGCGAGTGGAGCGTGACCTACCCCGATGGTCGCGACTACCTCACCGTCGCACTGCTCGAGATGCGCGATGGCCTGGTCCACCGCGAGATCGTCTACTGGTCGCTGCCGTTCGACGCACCCGCGTGGCGTTCCACCTGGGTGACGCGCACGGGCTGAGCCGGCGTCAGGCCCCCGGGGCGGCCGGCGGCTTGCGGCTCCGGCGCTTCGCGGGCGGGGGTGCCGTCGGCTCGGGAGCGGATGCGTCGGGCTCCGGGGTGGGTGGCCCCTCCGCGGGGGGCTCCGCCACGCGCTCGACGTCAGGCACGGCCTCCGAGGGCTCGGCGACGGCGGGCACGGCCTCCGATGGCACGCGCTCGACGTCAGGCACGGCCTCCGAACCGGGCACGCCCTCGGCCGCGGGGGCTTCCTCCACGCCCTGGATCCGCGCGTCGTAGCGACGGAAGAACAGCCAGAAGATGATGGCGAGCGCGCCGTAGAGACCCGCGCTGATGAGCGTCGTGGTCAGCGACGCCGGATCGGGGCTCGGCTGCGCGAGCGTGACCGGATACACCAGCACGTGGGCGAACAGCGCGAGACCCGCGCCCCACAGCAACGCCCAGCGCCACTTGCTCCACGCGAAGATCTTCGGGCCGGGCATGAAGCTGATGGGGATGAGGCCGAACACCAGGCCCTCGACGGCCACCACGAACATGCCCACGAGCGCCATGTTCACGATCAGCAGCGGCCCGGTCAGCGGCACGCCCGCGGTGGGCTCGAACGGGATGCGCGCGAACCACGAGCCCAACGCCAGCAGCAGCAGGCCGAGCGCGCCGCGCGCTTCCATCCGCCCCTCGTCCTCTCGCGAGAGCGGGATGGCGAACGCGAAGGTGCCGATGATCCCGTACATGTAGCCGGGCGAGAGGTTCGCGAGGCGGCTGATGAACACCGTGGCGGCCGCCAGCACGAGCGTCCACAGCACGACCCGGAACTTCCCGCGTGCCTGGTACTTGCGGCGCACGTACCGCTCGCCGGGCAGGATATCCACGATGGTCGCGACCACGAGGCTGAACATCGCCAACGCAAGGACCAGCGGCCAGTCACTGCCCGGGAACCCCGGTGTCAGGAACGAGTACAGGAGCGCCGCACCGAGCAGGTAGACCGCGACGCCCCAGATGCTGCCCGCGAACCGTTGTGCCGATGCCGTGACGCGGCTCAGCCAGGCACGGCTGGTCCGGGCTCGCTTGGTGAAGAAGCCCTGGATGACCCCGAGGTGCGACTCGAGGGTCTCGTTGAACAGCGGCGTCGGCGCTCCGACGAGCAGCAGCACCAGCAGCGACAGGCCGACCGTCCGGACCACGTCCTCGGGCGCGATCGAGATCTCGAGCGGCCCTGGCAGCGCCTCGGCGATCTGGGTCGGTGGTGGGGGAGGCGGCTCCGATGGCTCGTCGGCGTCGTAGGCAGCGAGCCGGCCGTTGGTGACGTCCGAGACGAACAGCCGGCCCGTGCGCGGGTCGATGGCGATGCCCCGGGTCCGGGATGCGGACGGGATGGAGCGTGCGAACGCGGGCCGCCCGGCCTCATCGATACCGAACACGTCGATATGGCCGCCGATGGACGACCCGCCCTCACCCGCCGACATGGTGACGGTCACCTCTCGGCCACCGGGCATCAACACCAGGTCCACGGGGTTGAGCTGCTGGGTGGCGTTGCCGTAGGGCAGGGCCACGCGTTCGGCTGTCGGCACACCCCCCGTGGGGAACGTGATCCAGGCAAGCGTGTCGGGGCCGTTCTCGAGGGCGTAGGCGGACCCCGACACCGGGTCGAACAGGGCGCCCGTGGGCACGCCCGCGGGGATCGGCTCGCCGATGGGGGCCGGCGGCCAGACGCTGGTGTCGAACAGCAGGATCCTGCCCAGCCGCTGGTCACCCTCGACATCCGGTGCCTGGCCCTGGGCCGAGACGAGCAGCCGCTGGCGGTCGGGGTCGGCAGCCACGAAGGTCGGGAAGCTGCCAGCGTCGAAGGTGCCCACCAGCGCCCACGTCCGCCCTTCCTCGTCGGCGGCGTCCGCCTGAAGGAGCGCCACCTGGCCCAGCGCGGGCAGCGTGACCCATGCCCGACGACCGGCCTCGTCGATGACGACCTGGCCCGGATCGCCCGGCAGGTCCACCCAGCCGACGATCCGCGTGGGGTCAGCGCGACCGTCGAGGAGGACGACCCGGGCGCCCTCGGCGAGCGTGACGAGCACGATCCCGGTCTGGCCGTCGACCGCGACGTCGACGGGGATGCCCGGGAGTGGCAGCCGGCACGCGCTCCGCAGGTCGGGGGAGCGGCCGTAGCGGACATCCACGGTCCCCTCGCCGCGGATCGCCGTGAACACCCGGCCGTAGGTGTCACCGGAGTCGACGGCCACGCCCGCTGGGTCGGCACCGACCGGGATGCTGATGAGGTCGAACGACGACCCGACCGAGTCGGTGACCGTGCTCGTGCCCACGGGCGGCGCGCCGGACGGTGCCGGACCGCCGGCACTCTCCGACGCGCACGCGGTATCGAGATCGAGCGGTGGCCCGGGCGCGGCGACCGGCACCTGCGACGCTGCAGGCTGGACCGCCGCGGGTGACGGGCTCGGCTCCTGCGTGACGGCTGCCGTGGGTGCGACGAGGCAGGCCAGGATGACGAGGACGAGCACCCACCATCCCGGGATCGCACGCCGCGTGACGCTCTCCACGCGCGGGAGTATCGCGGATGCGTCGATCCCCGATCGGCCTACCATGCACCGTGCGCGTACCCAGCGCGCCGGCGACCCCCAGAGGTCCCCGTGGCCCGGTCGAGAACGGAGTCCCTGATGCGTCGCATCGCCCGATGGTCCGTCGCAGCCCTGCTCGTGGTGCAGGGCCTGCTCGTGGGCGCCACGCCCGTCGTCCTGGCGCAGGACGCGGCGGGGCCCGAGGTCCCGTTCGTGGACGAAGAGGGCGTGGCCCATGGGACCGTCCAGGTCGCGGAGTTGCATGATTCGTTTCCGGACTTCGATCCGGCGCGTCCGGCTGAGCCCGGCCAGCGGTACGTGGGTCTCATCGCGGTGTTCACCGCCGCCGCCGACCAGACCTTCGACACCAACCCCTACTACGTCATCGCCCGGGACACCAACGGGTACCTCTACAACCCGTCGTACGTGGCGCGGCCCGCGGACGTCATCGTGCCCGACCTCCAGGCGCAGACCCTCGCGCCCGGCAACCGCATCTCCGGGTTCCTGGGCTACGTCCTGCCCGCGGACGTGGTGCTCCAGGACATCCTGTACCTGCCGTCGACGTATCGCTCCCTCCCGCTCGTGGACATCGCGAACGTCTCGGGACCGCCCATCGGGAGTCCCGTTCCGTTCACCGCGACGGACGGCAGTCAGGCGACCCTCACACTCCAGCTGACCGATCCCGTGACCGGCACGACCAACGCCCCGGCCGAGGGGATGCGCTTCGTGGGCCTGGACGTTCTGGCCGAGAACACCGGGGCGACCGTGTACGACCTCGTCCCGACCGAGCTGTACCTTCGGACCGCCACGGGCGACCTGTTCTACCCGGCTGGCGTCTATCGGGAGGACGTCACCACCCTGCCGGACCTCGCCGCTCAGCCGATGGCACCCGGTGACCGCATCTCCGGGTTCGTGGGCTACCAGATCCCGGCGGACGCGACGGTGGTGGCCATCGACTACTGGCCGGAGAGCGGCCGCCGCGCGACGATCGGGGACCTCGTGGGTGATGGCCCGGTGCCTACCAGCCCGCCGGTCGTGACCCCCGCGCCGGTGGCCTCGGTGACGCCGCCCCCGCCAGCGCCCTCACCAACGCCCGGCCAGTCGGCGGGCGTCTCGCAGTAGCCTCCGGCTCAGGCCTCCGCGCGCCAGTGGGCGGGGGCCTTCCCGAATGCTCGCTTGAACGCTCGGCTGAAGGCGGCTTCAGACTCGTAGCCGACCCGCTCGGCGATGTCCGTGACGCCCAGGTTCGTCGTGCGCAGCAGGCCCGATGCGAGGTCCATCCGCCAGCCCGTGAGGTAGCGGATCGGCGGCTGGCCGAGCAGCTCGTGGAAGCGGTCCACCAGCACCGTGCGCGAGGACGCGACGGCAGAGGCCAGCTCGGTCACCGTCCAGTCGTGCGCCGGGTCCGCGTGCATGAGCGCGAGCGCGTGACCAACCAGGGGGTCCCGCAGCCCGGCGAGCCAGCCGGTGAGCTGGGCATCCTCGTTCTCGAGGTACAGCCGGAGCACCTCCGTGAACAGCAGCTCCGGCAGGCGACGGTCGGTCCATGACGCGCCGCCCGTGGGGGTGCGTGTCGCCCGCAGCGCGAACTCGATGCTCGCGGCCATCCAGTTCGCCGCAGCCCCCTGGGGTGGTCGCACCACGAACAGCGGGGGGAGCGCCCGCAGCACCGGATCGAACAGCACGGCATCACCCACGAGGTAGCCGCACACCATCGAGGTCGTCTCCCCACCACCTCCGTGATCGATGTGCGGGAAGGTGCTCCACGGGGGTGGCGGCAGCAGCGTCGTGACCGAGACCGCCTCCGCGGGCTCGCTCGAGCCCCAGACGTTGGCGTCGCCATAAGGCATGACGACCACGTCGCCGGCGGCGAGCTGCATCCGTGGACCGCCATCGAGCGACACCCAGCAGCTGCCGGAGGCGACGACGTGCAGCATCACGAGGCTGCTGCTGCGACCGGCGAGCTCCGGCAGGGCGACCGCCATCTGCGGTGCCGGCGGCGAGCTGTACGACCACGGCGCGCGGAAGTCCGACTTGAGGAAGATGGCGCCGCTCAGCCGGACGAGGTCGAGCACACGCGGTACCAGCTCGAGCGGGTCCACGGCGACGGGCTCCGGCCGCGTCTCCGGTGTCGCGGTCATGGTGTCCGGCGTCGTGGTCATGGTCGTGGTCATCGCTGTGGCCGATCATAGGACGACCGCCGGGAATGGCGGTCCCCCGCGGCGGGGAGCACCGCGTGATCCACCCAGGAGCGACAAGAGATGCAGAAGTTCATGGATGTCCACGAAGGGTTCGAGGGCGTCACCGCAGCGCAGTTCCAGGCCGCCCACGAGCGCGACCTCGCGATCCAGGCCGAGGAGGGTGTCAGCTTCGAGCGCGCCTGGCTTGACCCGTCGTCGGGCAAGGCCTTCTGTCTCGCGACCGGCCCCGACATCCATGCGGTGATGCGCATCCATGCGCGCGCCGGCCACCCGACGGCGCAGGTCTACCCCATCGCCTTCGAGGTCTGATGACGAACACCCAGGGGGTGGTGCCAGCATCGCGATGCCGGCACTCACCGCCAGCACGCGACCCGCCCGACCCGTCGGTCCACCACCGGCGGGTCGTTCGACGTCGTCAGGCCAGCGAGGGTGCCCCCGACGGCTAGAGTGGCGGGTCATGAAGGGATCCGGCTCGCTGCACGTCTATCGCGTGGAGGATGTGCCGCTCAAGGAGGTCTCCGGCGTGTGCCTCCGGCGCGGCCCGGGTGGTGAGCTGTCGCTGGTCGCCATCGGCGACCGGGTGGCGGTGGCCGCGTGGTTCGTGCAGCCCCAGGACGACCAGGCGCCCATCGAGTGGCACAGGGCCGACGTGGCCGGTCTGGAAGGCTCACGCCTGCCCAAGGACGAGCCGCAGATCGAAGCCGTCTGCGCGGATGGGGCGGGGCGGGTGCTGCTCCTCCAGGAGTGGCCCACGCGGACCGAGCTCATCGATCCGGTGGCGCGTCGTGTGGTGGCATCCCTGATGCTCGACGTCCCGGACGACCATCCACTCGCGGAGTCCTGGACGGACCCGAAGGGTTCGCATGGCGAAGGGGCCGTGTTCCTTCGGGGGGCTCACCTGCTCGTCGCGAAGGAGAAGGATCCTCCGGCCCTCATCGAGTTCGGGCCCCCCGGCGATGTCGCCTCGGGGTTCGCGCGTGGTCAGGCGCTGCCACCGGGAGCCGAGTGGCCCATCGGACCCGGTGAGCACCGGTACGTCGCTCTCGCGACGTGGATGCCCGACCGGGGTCTGGCGAAGGCGTGCGCCGACTTCAGCGACCTCGAGATCGGACCGGACGGTCATCTCTACCTGTTGAGCGACAAGTCCGGATCGATCGCCCGCCTGTCCGACCTGCCTGCCGATGGCGGCTCGGTCAGCGCCCTCGCCTCCTGGGGCATCCCTCGGCTGAAGGGCAAGCCGGAAGGCCTCGCGTTCACCCCCAGTGGGCGACCGCTGGTCGCGCTCGACACGCGAAAGGCGCGCCACAACCTGGTGCTGCTCGAGCCGCCCATCGCGGGCGCGTGACTAGGAGCTCCGGATCCCGTTGACCCCGAGTGCCCGTACGATACCGAGCGGGCCGGTAGCTCAGCGGTCAGAGCAGGGGACTTTTAATCCTCGTGTCCTGGGTTCGAATCCCAGCCGGCTCACAGTTATTCGCCAGCGGACGGCGCCTGATGCATAGGTATCAAGAATGCCATGCGGCTATTCGACGGCGGCAACGCGCTTCTGACAGCCACGCTGACAGCCACGGCGGTCACACATGGTGCGAGTCGGTGGGTGCCGGTGCACCTGGTGGGATAGGACGATGGCATCGGGGATTCCGCATGGGCCCAGCCGCGTCGGCCCGACCGTAAGGCTAAGGTGGGGACGCAGGCGTCGCGACCGTCATGACGAGGATGGCGTCCCTCGGCGCGACCGGTCGCCCGCGAGCAGCGGCCGCGACGGCATAAAGTCGGCCATCGGGGCCGAAGGCGTACGCACTGCGGAACGGGAGTCCGTCCGGCTCTGCCCTTGCGCCGACCAGGTGGTGCCGCGGGTCGAACACGGCCATGGCCCGCTCAAAGCACTCGATCACGAAAATGTCACCGGTGCCGTCCAGCGCCACGCCGCAGGGTCCGAAGCCGTCAGGGGTGAGGTGCCGTGCATCGAGCTCTTCGCGCACGTCGAACGACTCCACCGTTCGACCCTGGTCGTCCATTGCCACCACGCGTTGCGTCCCGTCGTCCGTGAGCCAGACCCGGCTTTGCCCATCCACCGCGCCCCGATGGAAGTAGCCGGATACTGCCGGGTCCGTCCGTGCACCGGTTCGCCATTCGAAGGCGCCTGACGCATCAAACTTCGACAGTGAACGTTGGACGTCGTCCATGACGTAGACGTTGCCGACCGAGTCCGTCATGACCTCGAAGGGGCGCAGGAACTGGCCTGGTAGATCTCCGAAGCTGCCGATGTGACGGACGAAGGTCCCATCCGGCTGGAACACGGACACGCGGTGGTTGCCGGCTTCGGTCACATACACGAGTCCGTCCGAGGCGACGGCGATCGAGGGCAAGGTGCCACCGAAGTCAAGCTCGCCATCGCCGGCACCCGAGGCTCCCCACGAGCGCAACGCCTGGCCGGCAAGCGTCAGCGCGGTGATCCGAGGACTGGTGTCCACCACGTAGAGATCGCCATCGGGACCAAAGGCGAGCGACGCCGCTCCATCGATGCCGGTCGTCGACGGGTCCAGCGTGTCCACGACCGTGATCGGGTTCGGCAAAGCGGCGAGGACCGGCGAGCTGGCAGGCGTAGCACCGGGCTCTGTCGTCGCTTCGACGCTCGGCAACCGCGCGATGAGGTCGGCATCAGCGTACGCCTGGACGGCCGGACCCCCTCCGTTGTCGGCGGTGAAGATCATCCCGCCGCTGATGACGGGCAGGACGTGCGAGCCCTCGCCCTTGAGCTTCCACAGGATCTGGCCGTCCGCCGCTCGCACGGCCAGCATCGTTCCGTCCTCCGCCCAGCCGTATAGCGTGTCGCCGACGAGCGTCAACGGGCGGTACATCTTCGGGGCATCGATATGCCATGCGATGGAGTACGTGTCACCTTCGTCGCGCAAGGCGTACATGCCATCCAGGTTCGAGGCGACGTAGAGGATCCCGTCCCGGGATGGTCCCGCGCCTACGCCGTCGCCGCTGGGCGCGACGAAGCGCCAGCGCACGTCGCCCGTCGCCGCATCGATCGCGGCGATTTGTCCGTACTTCCGAGCCGCCTCATCCGAGACAGGGTTCGTGACGAACACAGTGTCGCCAGCGAGCCCGTAGGCGAGGCGAGGCGTGCTGGAAACGAACCGCCAGCGCTCCGAGCCGTCCGATAGGTCGAGCGCGAGCAGGCTGCCGTCATCTGGGTTGGTGTATACGACGCCATCCGCGACGAGGTCGACACGGACGCTCGACCCGGGATCGCCTTGCCAGGACCAGCGGTCGGCGCCCGTCGTCAGGTCCAGCCCCCGCACCGACCCATCCACCGTCCCGACATACACGACTTCGTCCACGATCTCGATGCGCGGCGCATCAGATACGACGTCACGATGCCATCGCTCGGTGCCCTGGGCCGCGTCGAACGCCCGGATGGATATCGGATCGGCCGCGACGACGATGCCCCCGCTCGCTGCCGGTGCGCCCGTGAACGCTCCTTCGCCGGTGGTCCGCCATCGCTCCTCTCCGGTCCGCGCATCAAGGGCTACCAGGTGACCGTCCTGATCGCCCACGACCAGGAGGCCGCCGACGAGGATGGGGTCCGTGTTGACGCCTTTGTCGAGGACGTGCTCCCAGGCGAGCTTGGGCTCCGAGGCCGGTCCGGGGCCGACCTCGATGGAGCTGCGGGATGAGTCGGCCCGGTAGAAAGGCACATCCACGAGGGGCGGTAGGCCATCGGTCGCTGATGCCGCTTGGGGTGTGACGCCCGCCGGACCGAGCAGGCCCACGGCGAAGACAACGCTGAATCGTCTGCGGCTCAGGCGCATCATGGGCCTCCTTCACTCAGCGGGCGACCGCGACAAGTCGTACCCGCCGAAGCGGTTCTTGGACAGGCGCGTGAGTGTCCCGTCGGCTCGCATCCCGTCGATCGCGGA
>JBEVIK010000328.1:0-5513 GCA_040510715.1 Candidatus Limnocylindrales bacterium | reverse complement strand
CATGGGTAGGTTGGGTTAGGGTAGCCGGTGCAGCCGGCGTGATAGATGCCCTTGTGGCGTGGCAGACGACCGGACCTCGGTCCGGTTAGCCGGGACAGTGCAGAGGACCCCGCTTCGGCGGGGTCTTCTCATTCCCGGCCGATCCCGGCTCAGGGAGCCGCTGACGCGGCAGCCGAGGGTGCGGGCGAGCCCCCGGGTGCGCCGGAGGCGCCGGGAGCGCCGCCCGTGATGGGTGCGCAGGGGTCCACCGCCCACGAGGCCACGCCGTCCATGGGGGAGGCATCCGGAGCCGGCGAGGCTGGGACCGAGGCGATGGCGCCCACAAGGAGCGGGACGCACGTGTCCTGGCTCCGATCGGGCGAGCCGTGGGCCGCGAAGGTGATGACCGCGCACACCGTGACGGCACAGTCGATGTCACCGGCCGGCGTCGTGAACGTGGATGACACCTCGAGGGACGTCGAGAAGCTGCCATCGGCGGCGAGCGGTGCTTCGACCGGTGACTCGCCCGCGCCCGCGTGGACCCACTTGAAGGCGCCATAGATGCTGGGGTCCGCGTGGTAGCCGGGCGCCGGGGTGATGGGCCCGAAGACGACGTAGACGCCGTTGCCCTCGGTCACGAACCCGCTGCCCGTGATGGTCAGCGTCGTGCTCCCGGACTGGAGGACCTGGGGCTCGACGATGATCGATGGTCCCTGGGCGATGGTGGCCGATGGGGCGGCGAGGGCGAGCATGGCTGCGAGCGACGCGACCACCAGGGCCGAGCGGCGGGAGCGATGGGACGGGTCCGGGGACATGGTCGAGACCTCCTGTGTGCCGGCCCGACGCCGCGTCGCGTGACAGCGCAGGTCGGCCGCTCAGCTAAGGCTACCCTGTCAAGGCACATCAGGCAGGCTTGAGTGCCGCCGGCAGGCGACGGTGTATGCTCCCACCCGGTCCATGCCAGCCACCCACACCCGAGGAACTCGACCATGACGGCGCACGACGCGACCGTGTCCAGCGTGGCGATGCCATTCTCCGCGCGGTTGCGCGACGAGACCCGCGAGGACCACGAGCGCGCCGAGAGCTCGCCCTTCGTCACCGCGTACCTCGCCGGACGGGTGCCCATCGATGGCTACGCGGCACTCCAGGGCCAGCTCTGGTCCATCTACGACGCCCTCGAGTCGTCGGCGGTCCGGCTCAGGGACGATCCCGTGGTGGGGCCGTTCCTCGATCCACGGCTCGATCGTCTCCCTGCCCTCGATGCGGACCTGCGCCGGCTCGTGGGCGACGACTGGCGAGACCGGGTCAAGCCGAGCGACGCGACGGAGGCGCACGCCGCGCGCATCCGCGAGCTCGCGCGGACGTGGCCCGCGGGCTTCATCGCGCACCACTACATCCGCTATCTCGGGGACCTCTCCGGCGGGCGCGCGCTCGGCAGCAAGGCTCGCAAGCTTTACCAGCTCGAGGACGATGGGGTCCGCTTCTACCGGTTCGACGCGATCGAGAGCCCCCGGGAGTTCAAGGACGGCTACCGCCGGCTGCTCGATGACGCGCCCTGGTCGCCGGCTGAACAGGCACGCATCGTCGCCGAGGCGCGGACCGGCTTCCGGATGACCGGGGCCATGTTCGAGGAGCTCGACCGGACGGTCGGCGCAGGCGTCGACGCCTGACCCTTCCCTTGGCGATGTCGTCCCCTGGTCCGGTCCCCGTGTCCCGCGCACTCCTCGTGATGGTCGTGGCCGGCGTGGCACTCGTCGTCGCCGCGCTCGTGGGTGGCCCGCTCGCGCCCCGTCCCGTGGCGGCCCAGGCGTCGGCCGCGGGGAGCGCGGGCCAGACGCTCACCGTGTCGCGCACGACGGGCCTGGACCCGGCCGGCGAGGCGATCACTGTCTCCGGATCCGGGTACGACGAGAGCAAGGGCATCTATGTCTCGTTCTGCGTCCTGCCGCCGCCGGGCCAGAAGCCGACCCCGTGCGCCGGCGGGATCGACCTGACGGGGTCGGGCGGCAGCACCGTCTGGGTCACCTCCGACGCCCCGGCGTATGCCCAAGGCCTCACGACGCCCTTCGGTCCGGGCGGCACGTTCGAGGTGGGCATCACGGTCGCCGCCGCGCTGGCCGACGGATTCGACTGCCAGGTCATCGCGTGCGCCGTCTCGACCCGTGCTGATCACACCCGCGGCGAGGACCGCACGGCAGACGTGTTCGTGCCCGTGTCGTTCGCGCCCGGGGCATCCACAGCGCCCTCGAGCACGCCACCCGCCAGCCCGCCGGCCTCGATGGGCAGTGGGTCCTGCGGACCGGTGACCGCGAGCGTGGTGGACGTCATCCGCCCGCTCGACCCACTGCCCGTGCCGGTGCTGCCGGTCACGGTCACGGACGCTGCCGGGAACACGGTCACGGTCACCGACGTCGAGCGGATCCTGCCCGTCAACCTGTACGGGTCGATCGCGGAGATCGTGTTCAGCCTCGGGCTCGGCGATGGCGTCATCGGTCGGGACACCTCGACGACCTTCCCGGATGCGGCCGCGCTGCCACTGGTGACGGTCAACGGCCATGACCTCTCCGCCGAGGCGATCCTCGAGCTCGACCCGTCGATCGTGCTCGCCGATCCGAGCATCGGCCCGGGTGAGGTGTTCGACCAGCTCCGCGCCGCAGGCGTCACGGTCGTCATGCTCGACGAGCTGCAGACCATCGAGGATGTGCCGGGGCATATCCGATCCATCGCCGCGGCCCTCGGCGTGCCCGAGGCGGGCGAGCGGCTGGTGGCGAGGACGGCGCAGGAGATCGACGCCGCGACCGCGGCGGTGGTGCCGTCCGCGGACCCGCCCTCGATCGCCTTCCTGTACCTGCGGGGACCGGCCGGCATCTATCTCATCACGGGGGACGGGGCGGGGCCCGACGCGATGATCGAGGCCATCGGCGCGCGCGACGCGGGAGCGGAGCTGGGTGTCAGCGGCTTCAAGCCCATCACCAGCGAGGCGCTCATCAACGCCGCACCCGATGTCATCCTGGTGCTCACGGACAGCCTTGACTCGGTGGGTGGCGTGGACGGGCTGCTGTCCGTGCCCGGCGTGGCCCAGACGCCCGCCGGTGAGGAGCGGCGTATCGTCGATATGGATGACGGTGTGCTGCTCAACTTCGGTACCCGGACGGGTGCCGCGATCGAGGCCCTCGCGAAGGCCGTCTACCAGCCCTGCGGCTGACCGCGCGTGACACGCAGGGGCGGCCTCGTGGTCGCCGTGCTCTTCGTCGCCCTCGTGGTCGTGTGCCTCATCGCCGCGAGCATCGGCCAGTTCCGGATCCCGCTCGAGGAGATCCTGGGCAGCGTGCTCCACCGCCTGGGCATCGACGGGATCCTGCCCCAGCCCTCGGCGCCCCGGGCGGATGCGGCGCTGTGGGAGGTCCGGTTCCCGCGTGTCGTGCTCGGAGTGCTCGTGGGGATGGCCCTGGGCACGGCGGGTGCGCTCATGCAAGGGGTGTTCGGCAACCCCCTGGCCGAGCCCTCCGTGATCGGCGTGTCCGCCGGTGCCGCCGTCGGCGCGTTCCTGGTCATCGTGCTGGGCATCACCGTGGCGGGTGCATGGACCGCCCCCATCGCCGCGTTCGTGGGCGGCTTCGTCACGACCCTCCTCGTCTACACACTGGCCCGCTCGGGTGGCCGCACCGAGGTGGTGACGCTCGTCCTCGTGGGCATCGCGGTGAGCGCCTTCGCGGGTGCTGCGATCGGGATGCTCACGTTCGTGGCCGAGGACGACGCCCTCCGGGCGATCGCGTTCTGGAACCTTGGCAGCCTGACCCGGGCGACCTGGGAGGCTGTCGCCGCGGTGCTGCCGTTCGTGGTGGTCGGGTTCGTGATCGCCCAGTGGCAGGCGCCCAGCCTCGACCTGCTGTCACTCGGGGAGCGACCGGCGCGACACCTGGGCGTGGACGTGGAGCGCCTCCGCCTGGTGCTCATCACGGTCATCGCGCTGCTGGTCGGAGCCGGGGTGGCGTTCACCGGGATCATCGCGTTCGTGGGCCTCGTCATCCCGCACCTCGTGCGCATCGTCACGGGGCCGGGGCACCGGGTGCTCATCCCGGCCAGCGCGCTCGGGGGAGCGCTGGTGGTCGTGCTCGCGGACCTCGTCGCGCGGACCGCGGTGGAGAACCAGGAGATGCCCCTCGGCGTGCTGACAGCGCTCGTCGGCGGGCCGTTCTTCTTCTGGCTCGTCCGCCGGACGCGCGATCGTGCCGGGGGGTGGGCGTGATGCTCGACCGTCTCGCCACCCGCTGGCGCGGCCTGGGCGGTGTCGAGCTGCCCGCGGCGCCTTCCCTGGGTGATGTCGCCCTCGAGGCCGTGGGCGTGAGCGTGACCCGAGGCGGTCGCGAGGTCGTGAGCGGCGTGGACATGGTGGTGCGCCATGGCGAGCTCATCGCCCTCGTCGGTCCCAACGGTGCCGGCAAGTCCACGCTCCTCGGAGCCATGGCGGGTGACCTCGACGCGTCGTCGGGGAGCGTCCGCCTCGACGGCCGACCTGTGCATGGATGGACCGTGCACGAGCTCGCCGTCCGCCGGTCGGTGCTGCTGCAGCGCATCGAGATCTCGTTCCCGTTCAGCGTGCTGGACGTCGTGCGCATGGGTCGAGCGCCGTGGGCCGGCACCACCGGGGAGGAGGACGACGAGCAGGCGGTCGCCGGAGCCCTCGCCGACACGGATGTCGCGGACCTCGGTGAGCGGGAGTACACCTCGCTCTCGGGTGGCGAGCGAGCGCGAGCAGCACTCGCGAGGGTGCTGGCGCAGGCCACCGGGATCCTGCTCCTCGACGAGCCGACGGCCGCGCTCGACCTGCAGCACCAGGAGCTGGTCATGGGGGTGGCGCGGGAGCGGGCGCGACGGGGCACGGCGGTGGTCGTCGTGGCGCACGATCTCGCCCTGGCTGCCGCTTGGGCCGACCGCATCGTGGTGCTCGAAGGGGGGCGCCTCGTGGCGGATGGCTCCCCTCGCGACGTCCTGACCGAGGAGCTCCTGAGCCGGGTCTACCGCACGCCCGTGGAGGTCTTCCCGCACCCGACGACCGGCGCCCCCATCATCCTGCCCCGTCGGGGCGGGGGCGTTTGACGGTTCCGCCGGCACGCCCGACACTTACGGTTCGCGTGCGCCCGTAGCTCAGCGGATAGAGCGTCTGCCTCCGGAGCAGAAGGCCGTGAGTTCGAGTCTCGCCGGGCGCGCCATCTCCCCGATACCGACACGAGGCGGTGAGCGACTCCCCTCTCGTCGGATCGGGTGTGTCGCAACCCGATCGCTGACCCGGCTCACGCGTCCCGCCATCGGTGGGCGGCCCCTTGATCCGATGGTCCCGGCAGCTGGAATCGTCCCCAGGGCACGGCGTATCACGCTGGCGATCGTGCCCCCTGACCGAGCCTCCAGCGACCTCGATCGAACCGAGTCCGGAGCCGAGTCCAGAGCCGACCCTGCCGCCGACGCCAGAGCCCACGCTCCCACCGACGCCCGTGCCGACCGACGACCGGCCCCGCGAGCTCGGCCGAACCCGT
>JBEVIK010000327.1:0-3442 GCA_040510715.1 Candidatus Limnocylindrales bacterium | reverse complement strand
GCCGCGGCCGGGTCCCCCGGCCTCGCGCTCGCCCTCGCCCCAATCCCCCAAGCCGTGCTTGTCCGGGAGCGCATAATCCGCCAACACGCGGACCAGCACACCGCCGACCGGCGCACGCGGCACGGGGCGAGCGCCAGCCTGATGGCTGACGGCGCGGAGCTCGACGCAGCACTGCGGGGAGCCCTCGTGGGCAGCGAGGTCGATGAAGGCGTGGATGCGACGCCCACGACCCGCAAGCCGGCCGCCCGGGGACGGGCCGCCGGAGGCTCGCACTCATCATCGCGACCGGAGCCTGCCGAGCGTCGCCGCGCGGCTCGGCAGGTGCTGGCCATCTGGCGGGAAGTGGGTCGTGACCTCGCCGTCGTGACCGGCCACGCCGGCGGCCGGGTGCGCCACCTCGGTGTCCTCGAGGAGCTCGACGCCGCGGCGCCGTCCATCGCCCAGGCGGAGCTCGTGGCGTTCCTCGACCGCCTCGACGGCTGGTCGGCAGCACTCGAGGCCTACGCCAGCCCCGAGCTCGTGCTGGATGGCGTGCTCATCTCGTGGCCGACGGTCAACACGGCCGCAGCGTGACCCCCCAGGGAGCCGAGCGGCTGCATGCCGTCGTCCGGGGGCAGGTCCAGGGTGTCGGCTTCCGGTGGTTCGTGGTGCGTGCGGCGGCCGGCCTGGGACTCGCGGGCTGGGTCATGAACCGCGCCGACCGAGCCGTGGAGCTGGTCGCCGAGGGACCACCGGAGCGCCTCGACGAGCTCGTCGAGCTCCTGCGGGAGGGCCCGCCGGCGAGCTCGGTGCACGCCGTCGAAGTGACGCGCTCGCCGTCATCGGGCGGGTTCGACGGCTTCCACATCCGGAGTGGTGCCCACCCGGGCGACTGACGCCGCAGACCCCGAGTCGCGAGGCCTTAGCCGAGGATCGGGCAGAGGAACCCCGCCGTGCGATCATCGCGTGCGGGCAGGGCCGTCACGTCGGTAGCGATGGCCGCCACCTGCGGACGGGTCTCGAGACCGCGCAGCACGCTGCTGGGCTCTTCGGGCGGGGGCGCCCATCGCCTGCGTTCCGCGGAGCACGAGCCGACATGGGTCTCCCGGACCACGACGCCTCTGCGGCCGATCCGCAGCCGCACCCACGCCTGGTCGTTGCGGGTGGTCACCTGTCGGAACGACTTGTCCGGGTCGGCCGTCACGCACAGCAGGTACTCGCCCCGCGTGAGCCCGGTCACATCGACGTACTGACCCGCGAAGTCCCACGGATAGATGTCGCCCCACCCACTCGAGAGCCCGACATGGACCTTGGTGCTGGCCGGCGTCCCGCAGCCGCTCTCGAGGTATCCGCGCGCTCGTCTCGCGAACGGCCGGATGCGCCGCACGTCGAAGAAGCAGAACCCGAACTTGGCTCCCACGCGCGGCGTCGGATCGGCCACGCCGAGACGGAACAGCCGGTACTGCTCGAAGTCCACGAGATGCCAGTGGCGGTGGCCGTCGCCCACCTCGTATTGCATCCGGGCGTCGGTCCGGCGGACCACCCAGGAGCCATCGGCGCGCCTGATCCGCTGGCGGACCGTCATCCGCGGGCATCGGCGGATCGATGCGCATGTCCGGCGCCCAACGGCGTCCAGCGGCCCCCGGCCCTCGTTGACGATGATGGTCGTGAAGCGGATGAGACGGCGCCCGCCCACGCGCACCAGCCGCACGTCCGTGGGCTTGGCCATGCGCAGGTCCGGCAGGAGCAGCCGCGAGCCCGCCGCCGAGGCGGAGGCGTGCAGGGGCAGGGCCCCGTGGAGCAGGACGATGGACGCGAGCACCGCGAGCACGCGCCACCCCGCTCGCGACGGTGAGCTGGACACCCTTCCTCTCGAACCTTGGCTGGCGGTCCCCCCGACAGCCTACCCGATCCACCCTGACCTCGGTACCCCGATCGAGCACCGGCCACCGCTGTATCGTGGGCCCGGCCATGGAATATCGGATCGCGCGCGAGGCACGGGATCGCTACCGCCTCGATGAGGCGCACTTCACGTCCCGCGCGCAGGCGCCCGACACGGCCGTCGCCCGGAGGGCCGCGTGGCGCATCGTCCTCGAGGGCGGCGCGCGGCCCGAGCGACCCGTCCACGGGGGCGACCTGGCGGCGATCGCGCTCATCCACGAGCTGCAGCATCGCGCCATCGACCAGGCCAACGTCATCGGGCCGGGTATCGCCAAGGGGCACCTCGCCGACCTCGAGGGCTTCGAGCGGGTGTTCCCGTCGCGTCGCGTGTACGTCGAGGGCGAGGACCCCCACCACTACCTGCGAGCCAAGTCCGACGGCACCCCCAACCGGCTGCTGACCACGGAGGAGCTGCTGCTCCTGTGGGTCGCCAACCGCAATCCGGCGTTCATGCGCTACGCGGAGCTGTTCGACGAAGCCGACCTCGCGCGACGTATCGCCTACGCGGAGGTGGTCGAGGCCATCCGCGCCCGGACCGCCAAGGAGGCGCGCAAGGCGGGCGGCCAGGACCTCGTGGAGCGGCTGCTCGAACCCGCCCGTCATGCGCCCGAGTCGCTCACGGAGCAGCTGCGCTGGATCGCGGCCAACTGGACCGACCTCGTGGATGACGAGCTGCTGCGCCTGCTGACCCGGGCTATCGACGTGCTCGCGGAGGAGGACGAGGGAGCCAGGCGGGCGTGGGAGCAGCACGTGGGCGGTGGCGGGGACGTGCAGCCGGGAGCGCTGTTCGGGTTCGGCGGCACGCAAGGGGAGCCCGAGTCGTTCAGCCCCGACCGCGACTGGATGCCCGACCTGGTGCTCATGGCCAAGAGCACGTACGTCTGGCTCGACCAGCTGTCTAGGGCATACGGCCGCGCCATCCGGACGCTCGATGCTGTCCCGGACGAGGAGCTCGAGACCCTGCGCGCGCGCGGATTCACGGGTCTCTGGCTCATCGGCCTGTGGCAGCGCAGCCCCGCAAGCCAGCGCATCAAGCAGCTCCGCGGGAACCCCGAGGCCGTCGCGTCGGCCTACTCGCTCGACGACTACCGCATCGCCGACGACCTCGGGGGCGAGGCCGCCTGGCAGGACCTGCGCGACCGGGCGTGGGCGCGCGGCGTCCGCCTCGCCGCGGACATGGTGCCCAACCATATGGGCATCGACTCCCGCTGGGTGATGGACCATCCCGAGTGGTTCATCGGGCGTGACGAGCCGCCCTACCCCGGGTACTCGTGGACGGGCCCCAACCTGTCGAACGACGAGCGGGTGGGCATCTACCTCGAGGACCACTACGCGGACGGCTCGGACGCCGCGGTGGTGTTCAAGCGCGTCGATCGCTGGAGCGGCGCGGTGCGCTACGTGTACCACGGCAACGACGGGACCTCGATCCCGTGGAATGACACGGCACAGCTCGATTTCCTTCGCGCCGATGTCCGGGAGCAGGTCATCCGGACCATCGTGGATGTCGCGCGGCGCTTCCCGG
>JBEVIK010000326.1:0-7963 GCA_040510715.1 Candidatus Limnocylindrales bacterium | reverse complement strand
GCCCAACCACCATATTTCGCCCCCGCGGCCCACGGTGGGGCGCCGGCACCCCCCTGCGGGGCCCCCCACGACTTTCTGTCTCAGGGCCCGGGACGAGGTCCGAACGTGTCGAGCCTCACGCGAGCCCGAGTCGCGCCTCCGCCGATGCGAGCTCCGTGGCGACGCGACCCGGCGCCGTCCCGCCGATGACATCGAAGCGCGCGAGCGCCCCTTCCACCGTCGCCGCCCCACGCAACGTGTCGCCGATCGCGGTATCGGCCACGAGGGCCTGCGCGGTCGGGTCCTCGGCCGCCTCCAGGGCCTGCTCCAGGGCGGTATCGGGGACCTCCGCGAGGGTCGTGCCCGCAGCCTCCGCCGCCGCCACCAGCCGGCCGGCGATGCCGTGTGCCACCCGGAACGGCACGCCTCGCTCGACGAGCGCATCGGCCACGGCGGTGGCGGTGGTGTAGCCCTCACCCGCGGCTTCCGCCATGCGCGCCTCGTCCACGCGCAGCCCTGCGACCAGCCCGGTCATCACGCGCAGCGACGCCTCGAGCGTGCGGAGCGCACCGAACAGCGCCGGCTTGTCCTCCTGGAGGTCACGCTGGTAGCTGGCGGGCAGCCCCTTGAGCAGCACCAGCGACCCGGTGAGCGCCGCGATGACACCGGCGGTGCGTCCCCGGACCAGCTCCGCGGGATCGGGGTTCCGCTTGTTGGGCATCATCGATGACCCGGTGCTGAAGGCATCCGAGGGGCGCAGGTAGCCGAACCGCGGGTTGGTCCACCAGACCACCTCCTCGGCCAGGCGCGACAGGTGGACCATGGCGATGGCCGCTGCCCCGAGCGTCTCGACCACCAGGTCCCGGTCACCCACCGCGTCGATGGAGTTGTGCGTCACGCCGTCGAACCCGAGCTCGGCCGCGACGCCTTCACGGTCGAGCGGGAACCCGGCCCCCGCGAAGGCACCCGAGCCGAGCGGCGAGACGTTGGCGCGCTGGAGGGCGTCGGCGAAGCGGCTCCGGTCACGCTCCGCCATCTCGACGTACGCGAGCAGGTGATGGGCGAACAGCACCGGCTGGGCGGGCTGGACATGGGTATGGCCCGGCATGACGGCCGTCGCGTGGGCGCGCGCCAGCCGGACCAGGGCCCGCTCGAAGTCGAGCAGCAGGGCATCCAGCTCTGCCACGCGTCGCCGCAGCCACAGTCGAAGATCCGTCGCGACCTGGTCGTTGCGGGAACGCGCGGTGTGGAGCTTGCCCGCGACCGGTCCGACCCGCGCGAGGAGCGCCATCTCGAGGTTCATGTGGACGTCCTCGAGCTCCGGGTCCCAGGCGAGCGCGCCGGCCCGCACCTCGGTCTCGAGGCCGCGGAGGCCGTCCACCAGGGTGCCTGCCTCGTCGGCGCTCAGGAGCCCCGCGCGTTCGAGGCCGTGGACGTGGGCGATGGAGCCGGCGATGTCATCGATGGCCAGCTCGGCATCCACCTCGATCGATCGGCCGTAGTCGGCCGCGAGCGCATCGGGCGCCTCGCTGAAGCGGCCACCCCACGCCTTCATGGGCGGGAGGCGCTGGTCGCGGTGGTCTCGGTGACGGTGACGGGCAGCTCCGAGAGCACCGGGTCGGTCCAGCTCCACGCGGACCCGTGGCGCGCCGCCTCGGTCCGCAGCGGCAGTCCGAAGATGCGGATGAACCCGACGGCCGCGGCATGGTCGAAGGCGTCGTCCGCGTCGTAGGTCGCGAGCGCACGGTCGTACAGCGAGTCGTCGCTCCGGCGTCCCACGACCTGCGCGGTGCCGTGGTCGAGCCGCAGCCGGACCTCGCCGTTGACCACCCGCTGTGCCGATGCCACGTACTCCCGCAGGTCGCGGTGGAGCGCGCTGAACCAGATCCCGTCGTAGGTGGCCTGCGCCAGCTCGTCACTCACCTGCCGGTTGAAGCGCAGCTGCTCCTTGGAGAGGGTCAATCCTTCGAGGGCGGCGTGTGCGGTATGCAGGATCATCGCCGCGGGTGCCTCGTAGATCTCCCGGCTCTTGATGCCTACGAGGCGATCCTCGATGTGGTCGATGCGACCCACCCCGTGGCGGCCGCCCATGGCGTTGAGCCGCTCCACCAGCTCCACTGGCTCGACGGGCTCGGAGTCGATGGACACGGGCACGCCCTGCGCGAACCCGATGATGACCTCGGTCGGTATGGCCGGCGCCGCGCCTGGATCCGACGTCCACTCGTAGACATCGGCCGGCGGGGTCTGCCAGGGGTCCTCGAGGGCGCCGGTCTCGATGGACCTGCCCCACAGGTTCTGGTCGAGCGAGTAGCCGCCCATGTCCGGGATCTCGATGCCACGCTCGCGGGCATATGCGATCTCCTGGTCCCGGGAGAGCCCGATGCCCACGCGCATCGGTGCGATGACCTCGAGCTTCGGGTCAAGGGCCCGGACGGCGACATCGAACCGGACCTGGTCGTTGCCCTTGCCGGTGCAGCCGTGCGCGACCGCGGTGGCACGCTCGCGCTCCGCGACCTCGACGAGGAGCTGCGCGATGAGGGGACGGGCGAGCGCCGTCGCGAGGGGGTATGCGTCCTGGTACAGCGCGTTTGCCTGGAGGCTGGGGAACACGAACTGGCGCAGGAATCGGTCGCGGCCATCGACGACGTAGGCCTTGCTGGCGCCTGCTGCGAGTGCGCGTTGGTCGACGCGGTCGCGCAGCGATCCACCACCCACGTCCACGGTGAGCGTGATGACCTCCGTGTCGTACTGCTCGCGCAGCCAGGCGACCGCGACCGACGTGTCGAGACCGCCGGTGAACGCGAGCACGACCTTCTTCACGTCTTCTCGGAACCTCCGTCTGCATCCGCGCAGCCCCGATGATGCGCGAACGGCGCGTCTTTCGACGCGCCGCCCTGTCGGCTGCCGGCGTATGTGGCGGCTCTCCGGCCTGCATTAACATACGCTCGCCGGGGCATTATTGCATATAGATACGATCCCTGTCATCCTCCATGCAGATGCCAGCGAACCCAACCCCGGTGGCCGCGCGCTTCCTGTCGGTCGCCGACCTGGAGCCTCGCGGCATCGTGGACCTCCTCCGACTCGCCCTCGCGCTCAAGGCCGGCCGCACTCCCACGGCCGGCGGAGAGCTGCCCGCCGATCGGCCGCTCGCCGGGCGGTCGGTGGCCCTCGTGTTCCAGAAGCCGTCGCTGCGAACACGGGTGAGCTTCGAGGTCGGCGTCACGCGCCTGGGCGGGACGCCCGTGGTGCTGGTCGGTGAGGAGGTCGGGCTGGGCTCTCGGGAGGCGCCCCGGGACGTGGCCCGGACGCTCGAGCGATTCGCCGACGCGATCGTGGCGCGGGTGTTCGATCATGCACTGCTCGAGGAGCTCGCCGCGTCGTCCGAGGTCCCGGTCATCAACGCGCTCTCGGACACGGAGCACCCCTGCCAGGCGCTCGCGGACATGATGGTGCTCGCCGAGCGCTGGGGCGGCGTCGAGGGCCTCGCCGGGCGCCAGCTGGTGTACGTCGGGGACGGCAACAACGTGGCGGCATCGCTGCTGTTGGCGTCGGCGTCCCTCGGTCTGCACCTCCGTTGGGTCGGCCCTGAGGGATACGAGCCCGATCCGCTCATCGTGGGCCACGCGCGGCATCTCGCCGAGGCGTCCGGCTCGCGCATCGAGCTCGAGAACGACCCGGTGGCCGGCGTGGCGCTTGCGGATGCGGTCTACACGGACGTGTGGGCGAGCATGGGCCAGGAGGACCAGGCCGAGCGCCGGCGCGAGGCATTCCGGCGGTATGCGATCACCCGCCAACTGCTCGAGGGTGCACCCAACGCGCTCGTCATGCACTGCCTCCCGGCACACCGGGGTGACGAGATCACCTCCGAGGTGCTCGACGGCCCGACCAGCATCGTGTTCGACCAGGCCGAGGACCGGATGTGGGTCCAGATGGCCCTGCTGCTCACGCTCATGGGGCGCGCCACCTAGCAGGTGTGGGCCCCGAGGGCTGCGACTAGGATGCCCCCGTGACCGAGGCCGACGGTGATCGCCCGGACTTCCGACCCTGGCGCGGTCGCGATGGCGATCCCCTGGACCAGAAGCGTCGAGCGCTGTTCGCCCAGGCAGCTCCAGTGTTCCGTCGGTATGGGTTTCGAGGATCCACCATCAAGGCCCTTGCGCACGCCTGCGGTCTCAGCCCCGCGAGCCTGTATCACTACTTCCGGTCGAAGGAAGAGATGGCGACGTACATCGTGTCCCGACCCCGGATGGACTGGGACAGCGTCTGGGTGGATCCTGGGATGGACCCCCTGCAGCAGCTCCAGCTGCTGATCGACCTCTCGATCGTCGAGCTGCCGAACTTCATGCTCGCGCTGCGACTCTCCGACGAGATCGCCGGCTCGTCGCACGACGGCCGTCACGCGCGTGCGTTCCGCGAGGGCGAGAGCCTGTTCGGACGAGTCCTGGTCGCCGTGGCACCCGCGATGTCACGCAGGGATGCGGAGCGCATCGCGCGTGATGCGCTCTCGGCGATGATCGGCTCTGCGGTCATGGGCCTCGATCCGGAGCCGGACGCGGACGTGCGCGAGCGGGTGATCGCGACCCTCCGCATGGCCCTGGTGCCCGCCCATGTCGATGCCATGCGGTACGACGCCGCGATGGGCGTTCCCGAATAGAAGGCTTCGTCGATTCGGGACCGGCGACCGTAGGCTCGCGGTGACCCACCCGCACGAAGGAGCCAGTCGGTGCGCCCGATCCCTCGCCTCACGATGGCTGTGGCGCTCGCCATCTCGTGGGCATCGATGCTCGCCCACAACCTCTACGAGCTACCGCTGAGCCCCGTCGATCCCGAGAGCTTCGGACCCCTGGTGGTCGCCGTGGCGCTGGGACTCGCGTACGCGGCACGGCCAGACTCCTTCCTGGTCGCCACGCTGGCCTTCGCCTGGGGTGTCCTCAACCTCGTGATCGGCGGGGTGCTCAGCGTCCTGCCACTGTCGTTCCTGCCCTTCGTCCCCGAGCAGACGCTGACGCACTACGGCGCACACGTCGTGTACACCCTCGGCCAGCTGCCGCTCGTCGTGGTCGCGTATCGCGCAGCACGCATCGCGGGTGCATCACGGAAGCGCTCCGCCATGGACACGGTCGCTCGATGACCGTGCACGCGAGCGCCGTCGAGGACAGGATGATCCAGACGCGGTTGGGATCGCTGGCCGTGCGGCTGCTGGGCGATGGGCCACCCGCCATCCTGTGGCACAGCCTGTTCGTCGACGAACGCTCCTGGCGGCGCGTCGAGGACGGACTGGCTCGTGAGCGCCGCCTGGTGGTCATCACCGGGCCGGGCCATGGGCGGAGCAACGACCCAGGGCATAGGTACTCCCTCGATGACTGCGCCGCGGCCGCTGGAGAGGTGCTCGACGTGCTGGACGTGCGAGACCCCGTGGACTGGGTCGGCAACGCCTGGGGTGGGCACGTGGGGATCGTGTTCGCGGCATCCTGGCCGGACCGCTGTCGGACGCTCGCCACGTTCGGGACACCCATCCTGGCCTATGGTCGCGCGGCGCGACTCCAGTTGCGGGTGCTCCTCGCCGTCTACCGCATCGTGGGCATGGTGGGTTTCCTCTCGAGCGGCATCTGCGATGTGCTGTTGTCACCGCGGACCCGGTCCAGCGATCCCGAGGCGGTCGCGCTCGTGCTCGATGGCCTGCGGACCCGGGATCGTCGTGGGCTGGCCAACGCGATGCTCTCGATCTCGCTGGGGCGCCCGGACCTGACCCCGCGGCTGTCGGCCATCCGTTGTCCCACGGTGTTCGCCACCGGGGACGCCCACGCCGAGTGGACGCCCGGGCAGGCGGAGGACAAGGTCCGCCTCCTCGCCCGCGGTTCGGCGAAGGCGGTTCCGGATACCGCGTACCTGACCCCGCTCGAGGCGCCCGAGGCGACGATCCGCATCGTCCAGGACCTCTGGGCGCGGCCTGACTGGTCGCCGCCCGCGCTACCGGAGGATCAACTGCTCCAACGGGTCCCGAAGGTCGGGTCGTCGAGTGCGCGGGAGAGCGCGTCGGGCGCACCGCCGTCCGCGATGACGGCCTGAGCCGCACCCGCGCGAACCGCACGCTCGGCGCAGCGGACCTTGGGCACCATGCCTCCCTCGATGACGCCGTCGGCGATGAGCCGCTCGGACTCCACGACGGTGAGCGCCGGGATGCGCTGGCGGTCGGCACCCCAGACGCCGTCGGTGTCGGTCAGCAGCAGCAGCCGGCCGCCCAGGGCGCCGGCGAGGGCCGCCGCCGCATCATCGGCGTTGACGTTGCAGATGATCCCGTCGGCATCGAGCGCAGCCGGTGCGACCACCGGGAGCAGGCCCTCGGCGAGGAGGGTGGCCAGGGGCTCGGTCCGGACCGCATCGACGGACACCACCCGTCCCAGTCCCGCCACCCTGGCGCCGGTCAAGGTCCCCCCGTCCACGCCCGACCAGCCGACCGCATCGGCGCCCATCGAGCGGAGGGAGGCCACCAGCTCGGCGTTGATGACGCCTCGCAGGACGCCCAGGGCCACCTCGAGGGCCGCGTCGTCGGTCACCCGGAGGCCGTCCTCGAAGCGGCTCTCCACGCCCATCCGGGAGAGCCACGCGGTCAGGCGCTTGCCACCGCCGTGCACCAGCAGGAGTCGCTCCGAACGCGACCGCTCGGCCACCTCGCGCAGTGTCGCCTCCTGGTCGGCGAGGGTGGTGCCGCCCAGCTTCACGACGACCGGCACGGCCGGCGTGGTCACGTCGAGTACTCGCTGTTCTCCCTGACGTAGGCCTCGGTGAGGTCGCACCCGAACGCCTCGCCGACGCCAACGCCGTCGCCAAGGTCCACCCAGACCCGGACCTCCTCCGTGTCCATGGCCTTGCTGACCGCGGCCGCGTCGAACGCCACCGGCACGCCGGCGAACACCTCGGTGCCGGCGATGGAGATGCGCACCCGGTCGGGGTCGAGGTCGAGCCGGGTGCCGCCACGGGCCTCGGCCTCATCCGGTGGCGTCCCGGACGCCACCAGCACCGCGGCGTCCGCGAGCTGTGCGTTGCCCAGGGCGTCCGCGATGCGTCCCCAGTTGGGGTCGCGCCCGTGGACCGCCGCCTTGAACAGGCTGCTGGCCACGACGGCCCGGGCCGCGGCGCGTGCCTCCGCATCGTCGCGTGCGCCGGTCACGAGGCACGTGATGAGCGAGGTCGCACCCTCGCCGTCCGCCGCCTGCTGGCGTGCCAGTGACCGGCAGACGGCCTCGACGGCAGCCGCGAACGCCTCCCAGCCCGTCGCGCCGGGGGCGACGGTCACCGCGCCGGAGCCACCCGATGCCACGAGGTACACCGTGTCACTGGTGCTGGTGTCGCCATCCACGGTCAGCTGGTCCCACGTGCGCGCCACCACCGGCCGCAGCAGCCGAGACAGCACGTCGGGCTCGACCGCGGCATCCGTGAGGACGTACGCGAGCATCGTGGCCATCCGCGGGTGGATCATGCCCACGCCCTTGGCGACCCCGGATACCGTCACGGCCACGGGCGACCCATCGGCGCCGGGCAGCTCGAGGCGGACGGTCGCCCACTTGGCCTTCGAGTCGGTGGTCCGAAGTGCTTCCGCGACGGCCTCGAACGCGGCGTCGTCGGACCCCAGCGTGCCTCCGGCAAGGGCCGCGAGCGCGGGCTCCAGCTTGCCCATCGGGTAGCGCGGGCCGATCATCCCGGTCGCGACCGAGAGGATGTGCTCAGGGGCCACCCCGATGGCCGTCGCGAGGACCTCCGTGAGCCGGCGCTGGTCGGCGAGACCGTCGTCTCCCGTCGCGGCATTCGCGCAGCCGCTGACGGAGAGCAGCCCGGCGACCGTGCCGTGGCTCGCGCCCCCGAGATACTCCCGTGCCAGCAGCACGGGCGCCGACGCGAAGCGGTTGGGCGTGAACGTGGCAGCGACCGCGCCCTCGCCGCCGTCGACCAGCACCACGGACAGGTCGGGCCGACCGGACGCCTT
>JBEVIK010000325.1:0-17583 GCA_040510715.1 Candidatus Limnocylindrales bacterium | reverse complement strand
GGGTGTCGCGACCTGGCGAGCCGGACGCATGGCCGTGCCGGGCCAAGACGGGTCGGCCGGTGACCGCATGGGAGCGACGGAGGAGACGTGATGCGTGAGAGTGTGGTGGTCACGGGCTGTGGCACGGGTCTCGGCCGGGCCATCTTCGAGCGGCTCATCAGGGATGGATGGGCCGCCGTCGGGCTGGAGCTCGACGAGGGCCGGGCCGCGGACGCGCGTGCCGTGCCAGGTGCCGGGGATGTCATCGTCGGTGACGCCGGTGACCGCGCCGACCTTCGCCGAGCGCGCGACCGTGCGACCAGCCTCGCGCCACTCGGCGGCTGGGTCAACAACGCTGCGTTGCCCATCCAGGGGAACCTCCATGATCCACACCAGGATGAGGTCGAGCGCCTGTTCCGGGTCACCCTCATGGGCTACTACTGGGGCTGCTCCGAGGCGATCCAGGCCTTCGTGGCGCAGCGGAGTGCGGGCGCCATCGTGAATATCTCATCCATCCACGCCCGCGCTTCGTTCACCGGCTGGGCGGCGTACGACACCGCGAAGGGTGGCGTCAACGCCCTCACTCGCTACATCGCCGTGGAGTACGGCCCGGTGGGCATCCGGGCGAACGCCATCGAGCCCGGGGCGATGCGCACGGACCTGCTCCGATCGGTCATCGAGCGGGACCCCGATCCGGCGGCCATGGAGCGGGACATGGCGGCGATCCATCCCATGGACCGACTGGGGGAAGCGTCGGAGGTCGGCTCGGTGGCGTCGTTCCTGCTCTCGAGCGACGCGTCGTTCGTGAGTGGCCAGTGCATCGCCGTCGACGGAGGAGCGACCGCCCGTTGCCACAGCTACCCGGTCGATCCGGTGCTGCTCGAGGCGTACGGGCTGTCGGGGGCATGACGGACGTGGCCGACCGCATCATGACCGTGCGAGGCCCGGTCGACGTCGAGTCGCTGGGCTTCGGGCTGCCCCACGAGCACCTGCGCATCGACCTCATCACGGTCTTTCCCGCGGCGATGCTGGCCTTCGACTACCACCACGTGGACGAGGACCTCATAACGAGCGAGGCGCGGCTGTTCGTGGACGCCGTGCGCGCCGGTGGCTGGTCGGGAGCACCCTGGATCGTCGACGTCACCACGGACCGCCGCATGGGTCGCGACCCGGCGTACCTCCGACGCGTCTCGGAGGCGCTCGACCTGCCCATCGTGATGGGTTGTGGCCGCTACCGCGAGCCGTGGTACGAGCCGGAGTTCGCGGAACGACCGACGCATGTCCTGGCCGACCTGCTCACGGCGGAGATCGAGCAGGGTGTCGGCGAGACCGGCATCCGACCGGGCATCATCGGCGAGCTGGGCGCGGACCGTGACTTCGTGAGTCCCGCCGAGGAGCGCACGTTGCGCGCCGCGGCCATCGCCCACGCCAGGACCGGGCTGCCCATCACGCTCCACGCCCGCTTCGGCAAGGTGGGGCTCGCCCAGCTGGACATCCTCGAGGCTGCCGGCGTCCGCCTCGAGCGGGTGATCGTCGGTCACACGGACACCGAGCCCGACGTGGAGTACCACCAGGCCATCGCCCGACGCGGCGCGTGGGTCCAGTACGACACCATCCGAGGCCGCGTGCCCGTGGTCCCCGAGCGACGGGTGCGGTACCTCCTCGAGGCGCGGCGTCGCGGGTACCTCGATCGCGTGCTCCTGTCGCATGACGTCTGTGGCCTGTCGATGCTGCGGGCGTATGGCGGGACCGGCTACGACTTCCTGCCGCGGGACTTCATGGGTGCCCTCTCTGGACGTGGCTTCAGCGACGAGGAGCTGCGCGGGCTGGTGATCGACCAACCGCGACGGGCGATCCAGCCGGCCGTGTGAGCGTGCGGTGCCGATAAGCCCTTGCCTGCATCGACCGGCTCGGATGCCGGCTGGCATCACCAACGGAGGTTCGGCATGTTCGACATGGTCCGCCGCGCCGGCGATGTGCTGTTCGTCATCGGGATGGTGGGCCGGACCCCGGCGGGGCCCGTGGTCGAGGGAGGTATCCGCTCCCAGACCCGTCGCTGCCTGGAGCGCATCGAGGAGGTCCTCGCGGGCGAAGGCCGGGATCGATCCCACGTGGTGCGTTGTCGCTTCTTCCTGACGGACATGCGCCAATGGCCGGAGGCCCGCGAGGAGATCGAGGCCTTCTTCGGCGAGCGTTGCCCACCCTCGACCGCGGTCGGGGTGACCGCGCTCGTCGAGCCGGGCATGCTCATCGAGATCGAGGTCGAGGCCGCAGCGGCGTGACAGAGCAGGTGACCTCCCGTGGCTCGCGCTTCCGGGGACCCATCAGGGTCGGCCTCCTGACGCCCTACTGGGCCTTCTTCGACGACCACTTCCCTGCCGGGTACCGTCCCTCGCAGGAGGCATACGCGGAGGGTCTTGCCGCGGCGCTCGAGGGTCACGGCCTCGAGGTGACCCGTTCCGGCCTGATGGACGGCGAGGCGGCAGCGGCCGTCGCACGCCAGCGCTTCGCCGAGGCCGGTGTCCGGGTCGTGGTGGTCGCGGCGACGATGGCGGCACCCCCCGCGTTCGGTGCGTCCGCGCTCGCCGGCTTCGACGGCCCCATCGTGGTGTGGGACGAGCGGCGGGCGGCATCCATCGCCAGGGACGTGGACGAGGTCGAGGCGACCCGCGTCTCGAGCATGCTCGGCTCGGTGATGCTGGCCAACGTGCTCAGCCGTGAGGGCCGCCGGTTCCTGGCGGTGACCACGGATGGTGATCCCGCACCGGTCGCGCGAGCGGTCGTCGGGGCCGCGGCCGCCGATGCCGTCCGGGGTGCCCGCCTCGGTCTCCTCGGCGGCGCGGTCGTGGGCTATGGCGATGTCATCCTCGATGCGGCGCAGGCAGAGGCGCTCGACATCCGGCTCGTGCCCATCGACCAGGCGATGGTGGATCGCGCCCTCGAGCGCGCACACCAGGCGCCCCCGGCGGCGCTGCCACCAGGGGTGCGACTCGACCGGGACGTCGAAGTGCTGCTTGGTCGCAGCCTCCGAACGCACCGCTTCCTCGAGGCGATCGGGGCCATCGCCGAGCTCGACGCGATCGCCCTCAACTGCCACTCGGATGTCCTTCGCTGGAGCGAGCACCTGGGTGTCGTCGCATGCCTCGGCTCGTCCCTGCTGTGGGCGTCCGGCGTGCCCGTCGCGTGCACCGGTGACGCCGCCACGACGGTCGCGCTCATGCTCGGAGCCCGCATCGCCGGCTCGGCGCAGTACTGCGAGGGGTATGTCGTCGAGAGCGGCACCGGCGAGCTGGTCGTGTCCTCGTGCGGCATGGCGGACCTGTCCCTCGCGGGCGATGCCTCGCCGCGCCTGTGCCCCAACGAGCTGTATCCGGGCCGCCATGGGCTGGGCGTCGCGACCAGGTTCGACTTCGCGGCCGGCCCCGCGACGGTCGTGGCGTATGGACCGGGCGCCCCCTCGATGCAGCACCGGCTCGTGGTGTCGGCAGGCGACCTGAGCGGTCGCGGCTTCGAGCACCTCAACGGGCCGAGCGGGACCGTGGGCTTCGACGATCCGGTGACGCCGGGCGCGAGCGCTGCGTGGATCGACGCAGCGCCGGCACACCACCTTGCGCTGATGCGCGGCGACCGCCGCCCCGAGTTGCGTGCTGCGAGCAGGTTCCTCGACGTGGAGCTCATCGAGATCGGACCGCACGGGCGGGTGACATGACCGACGCGCGCGCGAGGCCCGCGCGTTGACAATCGATTGTCCCATCGCGGACACTGGGTCTCCCACGCTGGCGGGCGCGTCGCTCGTCGCGTCTCTCGCCGCGCAGGAGTCGCCACCTCGTGACCGACCAGGACGCCCCTCGACCGGGACCGCTCGCGGGCCTCAAGGTCATCGACGCAGCCGTCCTGTTCGCGGGCCCCGTCATCGGGACCCTCCTGGCTGACTTCGGCGCCGATGTCATCAAGGTCGAGCACCCCAAAGGCGACGCGCTGCGCACGCTCGGCTGGCAGAAGGACGGGGTCTCGCTGTGGTGGGCGTTCGTCAGCCGCAACAAGCGCCTCGTGTCCATCGACTTCGGCGAGCCCGAGGGCGCCGAGCTGCTCAAGGAGCTGGTCAAGGACGCCGACGTGCTCATCGAGTCCTTCCGGCCCGGCACCTTCGAGCGCTGGGGCCTCGGTCCCGACGTGCTCCACGCCATCAATCCGGGGCTGGTCATGGTGCGCTGCTCCGGGTACGGCCAGACGGGGCCCTACAGCCCGCGGCCCGGCTTCGGCACCGTGGCCGAGTCGATCAGCGGCTATGCCCATATCAACGGCCAGCCGGATGGACCGCCGACGCTGCCGCCGTTCGCGCTCGGCGACGGCGTCGCCTCGATGTTCGGCACCTTCGCGACCATGTTCGCGTTGTGGCACCGGAGCGTGAACAAGGGTCCTGGGCAGGTCATCGACCTCGCCATCTACGAGCCGCTGTTCTGGCTGCTGGGTCCCCAGTCGCTGGTCTATGACCAACTGGGCTACATCCAGAACCGGACCGGTAGCAGCACCGACTGGACCGCGCCGCGCAACGCGTTCCAGGCATCGGATGGCAAGTGGCTCGGGCTGTCGGCCAGCTCCCAGTCCATCGCCGACCGCGTGATGCGCCTCGTGGGCCACCCGGAAGTGGTCGATGAGCCGTGGTTCCGCGATCACGCCGGGCGGGTCGAGCACCAGGACCTCCTCAATCGGTACATCGGGGACTGGATCGCACGCCACTCACTGGCCGAGGTGATGGAGGCGTTCGAGCGGGAGCAGGCCGTGGTGGGACCCATCTACGACATCTCGGACATCTTCAAGGACCCCCAATACATCGCGCGGGACACCATCACCACCGTGGACGACCCCCGACTGGGGCGCACGCGCGTCCAGAACGCCATCCCGCGCCTCAGCCTGACCCCCGGCCGGGTGCGCCACCTCGGCGGCGACCTGGGCCAGGACAACCAGCGGATCCTGGGCGGAGAGCTGGGTCACACGGACGAGGAGCTCGAGCGGCTCCGGGCGGCCGGTATCATCGGCGGGCCCGCCCTGTCCATGGCCGAGACCCCGGACGACCGCGCCGCCGACGAGGGCTGACCAGGGCTGACGTGCCGGGACGGTTCCGGTTCGCGGTCCGGGCGAGTTGCGATCCAGTGTTGACAATCGATTGTTTCCGGCGGTAGCGTCATCGCCCGATGCGGCAGTCGCCTATCGGACCACGGAGGAGGATGAAGTGGGTCAGGACCAGGAACGGACCAGCTCCGAACGCATCGCCGAGCTGCTCGATGGCGTGATGTCGGGACGCCTGAGCCGGCGCTCATTCCTCGCGCGGTCCGCGGCAGTGGGTGCGGCGGCATCCATGGCCGGGGGCCTCGCATCCGCGGGTCGCGTGGCCGCCCAGGACTCGGCCTACGATCCGATGAGGTACGCGGGCACCAAGCTGAGCATCCTCATGACGGGAAGCGAGAACGATCACCGCGCGCTTGCGGACCTTCTGCCCAAGCTCAGGGACGAGACGGGCATAGAGCTGGAGATCACCGCGCTCGCGCTCGACGCACTCATCCCCAAGACCGCCCAGGAGCTCGCGGCGGACCAGTCCGCGTTCGAGCTCATCGAGTACCTCGGCTTCCTGACCACGGGTTACATGAAGAACGGCTCGTTCCTGCAGCTCAACGAGCTCAAGGACGACCCCTCGAAGACCCCGGCGGACTGGGACTTCCCCGACTTCGCCGACGCGAACCTCAACAACGTCGGCATCTTCGATCCGGCGACGGGCATGATCGGCGAGGGTGACAAGCTGTTCGGCATCCCGGGTCTGCACAGCGGCTCGGTGGTGTACTTCTATCGGACGGACCTGTTCGAAGCTGCGGGTCTCGCAGCCCCCACGGACTGGGACCAGGTAATGGCGGCGGCACAGGCGCTCAAGACCGACGACGTCGCCGGTATCAGCTTCATCGGCGCCAACGACTTCTCCCTGGCGACCGTCGACTGGTACACCCGGTTCATCACCACCGGCGGCCAGCTCATGAGCGGCAGCCCGGCGAACAAGGACTTCAAGCCGAACCTCACGAGCCCGGAGGCGGTGGGAGCCCTCCAGATGCTCATCGACTACCTGCCATACGCGCCCGAGAACGTGACGTCGTATGGCTTCGCCGAGAACGTCGACGGGTTCTCGGCCGGTCGCATCGCCCAGATGATCTTCTGGTCCACCATCGCGGGACCGGTGTTCAACCCCGAGACCTCGATGGTGGCGGACGTCACGGGCGTGACGCTGGTGCCCGCCAACGAGGGCTTCGAGCACAGGGCCATCCTTGGCGGCTGGGGGACCGGCATCCCCGCCAATGTCGATCCGGCCAAGAAGGACGCGGCCTGGCTCGCGCTCACCTGGATCACCAACAAGGCGACCAACAACTACTTCACCGAGGCGTACCAGATCGACGCCAGCCGCGACTCCACGTACGTGGTCCCCGAGCTGGTCGCCCAGTTCCCGTACCTGCCAGTGGCCGGTGAGGCGAACGCCAAGGCGCAGCCCATCGAGACCACCATCCTCGACGACTTCTTCGGTATGAACGCCGTGATGAACGTGGAGTTCAACAAGGCGCTCATCGGCGACCAGGACGCCGCGACCGCGTGCGCCAACGTCCAGGCATTGTGGGAGGACTCCCTGCGCAAGGCGGGTGTGCTCGCCTGACGACCCTTCACACCTGGACGGCCCGGCCAAGGTCCTGAGCGGCCGTCCCCATGACCGCAGCACGCGTGGATCGCCCCGTCCCTGGACGGGGCGATGCCATGTCCACCGGTGCCATGCGCGAACGGCGAGACGTGCTGCTGCTCCTTGGGCCGGCGCTGCTGTATCTCGTCGCGTTCTCGCTGTTCCCGCTCGTCTACAGCCTCTGGAACTCCTTCACGGACCTGTCCATCTCCAAGGACTCGGGGCAGTTCGTCGGCCTCGACAACTACGTCGAGATCCTCAACGACCCCTTCTTCTGGAACGCGGCGTGGAACACCACGGTCATGGTCGGCGCCTCGGTGCTGGTGCAGGTGGTCCTGGGCACCGCGTTGGCACTGTTCTTCGACCAGCGTCTGCGCGGCTCCTGGTTCGTGCGCGGCGCGCTCATCCTGCCCATGCTCATTACGCCCATCGTGGTCGGCCTCATGTGGCGTGCCCTCCTCAATCCGGATTGGGGCATCGTCAACTGGCTGCTCGAGACCATCGGCATCGATCCCCCGAACTGGCTGGGATCGACCGAGTGGTCGATGCGGACCCTGGTGATCGCCGATACGTGGCAATGGACCCCGTTCGTGTTCCTCATCGTGTACGCGCGGCTGCAGGGCCTGCCTGATCATGTCACCGAGGCCGCGCAGGCCGACGGCGCCGGTCGCTGGGCGCTGTTCCGGCACATCACGCTGCCCCTGCTGGCGCCCGCCATCGCGTTCGCGGCCATCTTCCGCGCCATCGACGCGTTCCGGTCGTTCGACCTCGTGTTCGGCCTGACCTATGGTGGGCCGGCGCGCTCCACCACCACCCTCAGCTTCCTGGCCTACCAGAGCGCCTTCCAGTTCCAGGACTACGGCTACTCGGCGGCCATCGCGTACGTCATGGTCGTGGTGCTCATCGTGGCGTCCACCATCACCCTCCGGTTCGTGCGACTGCGCGGGGTCGAAGCCACGTGAGACGGCTCATCGGGCGCATCGCGGCGTATCTCACGCTGATCCTCATCGGCGTCGTGATGCTGGCGCCTTTCGCGTACCTGCTGCTGCTGTCCACCAAGCGACGCATCGAGATCGTGGCCCAGGTCCCGCCGACGTTCGATATCGACTGGGACCAGGTCTCGAAGAACTACCGCGAAGTCATCGACACCCAGGGGATGCTCACGTTCGTGGGCAACTCCATCATCGTGGTCGGCATCGCGACGCTCATCGCGCTCATCGTGGGCACCCCCGCCGCATACGCCTTCTCGCGGCTGCGGTTCAGGGGCCGCGAGACGTGGGCCTCCACCGTGCTGAGCTTCCGCTTCATGCCGGGCGTGGCGGTCGCCATCCCCATCTTCCTGATGATCTCGTTCATCGGGTTCCAGAACTCGTTCCCGGGGCTCATCGTCCCGTACGTCGCGTTCACCCTCCCGCTCGTCATCTGGATCATGATCGGGTTCTTCGATGAGGTGCCCATCGAGATCGACGACGCCGCGCGGGTGGATGGGTGCGGGCGGCTGCAGACGCTCGTCCGGGTGCTGCTGCCCCTGGTCCGCTCGGGCCTCGTGGTGGCCGCGATCTTCGGGGCGATCTTCGTGTGGAACGAGTTCCTGGTCGCCCTGTTCGTGATCAACTCGCGCAGCCTGTTCACCATCACCCTGGGCGCTGCGACCCTCGTGAGCGCCGACCGACCCATCGACTGGAACATCGCGGCGGCGGTGGGCATCGTGACCACCATCCCCATCTTCATCTTCTCGTTGTTCATCCAGCGCTACATCGTTCGGGGCATCACGGCGGGAGCCGTCAAGTGAGTGGAGGAGGTCGATGGACATCGAGCGGCTCGCGGAGGGTCTCGGCTGGCCCGAAGGCCCGGTCGTCCTGCCCGACGGGCGGGTCGTGTTCGTGGAGAGCTATCGCAGCCAGCTGAGCGTCTGGAGCCCGGACGGGGTCGCTCGATACGCCTACACGGCCGGCGCCCCCAACTCCAGCGTCCTGGGCTCGGACGGCGCCATCTACGTGTGCCAGAACGGTGGCACCGTGGGGCCGTGGCGGGCAGCCGAGATGACGAAGGCCTCCATCCAGCGCGTCGACCACGAGGGCGGTGCTGCGGAGATCATCCTGACCGAGATCGAGGGCGTCGCCCTGAACGGCCCCAATGACCTCGTGTTCGGCGCGAACGGGTGGCTGTACTTCACGGATCCCGGCACATACCGGCCGGCCGACCCGGAACCCAGCTACATCTTCGGCATCGACCCCTCGGGGACCGGTCACGTGGTGCTTGCGTTCGAGACGCCCGTGTTCCCCAACGGCATCGCGGTCGAGGATGACGGCTCCGTCGTGTGGGACGAGTCGTATACCGGCCGGGTCGGGAGGCTCCGACCGGACGGCACACGCGAGGATCTCGGGCGCCTATCGGGTCCCAACCCCATCCTCGACGGTATGAAGGTCGGGGCTGACGGTCGACTGTATGTCACGGATATCACCGGCGCGGGGATCCACGTCCTCCAGCGAGATGGCACGGAAGAGCGCTTCATCCCCTGTGGCAACGCGGCAACCAACTGCGCGTTCGATGGCACCAGCCTGTACATGACCGATGCGGGGGTACCCGCCGACAGCGCCGATCCGTCCTATGGGGGTGCGCTCTGGCGTATCGCCATCGGCGTCGAGGGCCAGCCACTCCATCCCGGGACGATCGGACGGGCCGCGCGATGAGCGGCACGCGAGCGAGCTTCCCCGGCATCGATCTTGCAGGATCGGTCGCGGTCGTGACGGGCGCGGGCTCGGGCATCGGGAAGGAGACCGCCCTGTCGCTTGCGGACATGGGCGCTGATGTCGCGGTGCTCGATGTGGACGGTCCCGCGGCCGAGCGGACGGCGGCGGCCGTCGTGGCAGCTGGCCGGCGGGCCATCGCGCAGCAGGTGGACGTCTCGTCCGAGGCCGGCATGCGCACGGCATTCGATGCATCACGCGAGGCACTCGGTGACGCGGACATCGCGGTCGCCTGCGCGGGCATCCTCGGGGACTTCCAGGGCATCGACGTCACCTCGGTCGACCATTTCGACCGGGTCATGGCCGTCAACGTCCGTGGCTCGTTCCTGACCATCCGGGAGGCCGTGCCCCAGATGCGCCGCCGAGGTCACGGCGCCTGCGTCGTGCTGTCCAGCCTCGACGGGCTCCAGGCAGAGACCGGCATGTCCTCTTACTGCACGTCAAAGGGTGCCTTGCTCAACCTCGCCCGGGCTGCTGCGCTCGATCTGGCCCGGGAGGGCATCACGGTGAACGCCGTGTGCCCGAGCGTCACGTTCACGCCGTTGCTCGAAGGGCGCCTGGCGACCCTCCCGAACGGCGACGAGATCCTTGCCTCGTACGCGGCGAAGCATCCTCTCGGTCGCGTTCTGACGTCGCGAGACATCGCGGCCGCGATCACGTTCCTCGTGTCGCCGCTCGCGACCGGCATCACAGGAGCGGCGATCCCCGTCGATGCCGGCAAGGGCGCGGCTTGGGACAACTACACGCGACCGCCGTGGCTCGCCGGATGATCGGTCGGGCAGCACACCGATGCGGCTCGGACACCGGCCCGCCCACGCGAGTCCTCAAGTTCTCGAGCTGACCTGTGGCCAACCTCAAGGACGTCGCCCGACGCGCGGACGTCGATCCATCGACCGCTTCCCGGGTGCTGCGGGACGACCCCAGCCAGCAGGTGCGACCGGAGACCCGCGAGCGCATCCTGGAAGCGGCGCGCGAGCTGCGCTACCGCCCCAACGCGCTGGCGCGCGGCCTGCGCACCCGCCGCACGGACACCTTCGGGCTCATCATCCCCAGCCTCGACAACCTCGGCTTCGCGGATGTGACCCACGGCATCCAGTCCGCCGCGGCAGGGGCCGGCAAGCTGGTCATGGTGGTCGAGGCGGAAGCGGTCGCGGACGCCGCCGCGCACGGCGTGTACCAGCGGCTCATCGGCGACGGCCGGCTGGATGGGCTCATCGTCGCGTTCGCGTCCATCGACGACGACCTCGTGGGGCAGCTGGTCGAGCGGGGCATCCCCCTCGTGCTGGTCAACCGACGGACCAACCGGGCGCGCGGCTCGGTGGTCGTGGACGACGAGCGGGGGAGCCGCCTCGCGGTCGAGCACCTCCTCGCCTTGGGCCACCGCCGGGTGGGCTACCTGGGCATCGACGCGGACACCGACACGGCGCGCCGCCGGATGGCGGGCTACAGCGCCGCCATGGCAGCCGCCGGCATCGATGTCGATGCCCGGTGGCTGGCGGCCGGACCGCCGACCGAAGAGGGTGGGCGACACGCCGTCCGGGAGGTCCTCGCAGGGTCGTCCGACCGCCGGCCGACCGGCTACTTCGTGGCGAGCCTGATGAGCGCCATCGGCGCCCTGTCCGAGCTCGCCGAGGGAGGGGTGGTGGTGCCTCGCGACGCGTCGCTGGTCGCGTTCAACGACCACCCGTTCGCGGCGCATACGGCGCCACCGCTCACGACGATCCGGATGCCCAACGTGCGCATGGGCGAGCAGGCGGTCGGCATGCTGCTGGCCGCCATGGAGGGCGAGCCCGTGCGTGATGTCGTGATCGAGGAGGCGCCCGAGCTGGTCATCCGCGCCTCGACGGCGGCGCCCCCTGCCGCCTGACCGCGCAGGTCAGCTGGCGCGACCCGTCGAGACGGCGCCGTCGCCCGCGAGCGTCAGCATCGCCTGCTGGGTCTCGTGCGCGAACTCCTCCTCGGTGAGGGTCGCGAGGCGTCGCTGGGGTACCTCGATGTGCTGGAGCATGAGCGAGGCAGCGACCTCAGGGTCGCCGGCACGCGCGGCGTCGATGATCGCCTCGTGCTCCCGGAGCGACTGGTCGAGCCCACCCCGCAGGAATGCCGACGGGCGGCGGTACACCACCAGCTGGGCCATCAGCCGGCGGTAGATGTCCAGCAGCTTGGCGTTGCCCGACGCCTCGACCCAGGCCTCGTGGAACGCCACGTTCCCGTCGAAGAAGCCCGTGAAGTCGCCCTCGGCCGCGGCCCGGATCATGGCGGCCTGGGCGCGCTCGAGGGTCGCGAATCCGACCGCGGACAGGCTCGGCACCGCCAGCCGGACCGCCATCACCTCCAGCGCCTCGCGCACCTGGTAGGCCTCGAGGAAGTCGCGCTTGGTGAGCGTGCTGACCACCGCGCCACGGCGAGGCGTGATGGTCACGAGCCCCTCCGCGGCGAGGTCGCCGAGGGCCTCCCGCAGCGGTCCCCGGCTCACCCCCAGTGACGCCGCCAGCGGCACCTCCTGGAGGACTGTGCCAGGCGGGATCCGCGCGGACAGGATGGCGTCCCGGAGGTGCTGATGGACCCGCGCTCGGAGCGTCGTGTTGTCGAACCTGTCCACCTGTGTCCGCCGCGCCTCCCGTGCGCACGCGACCAGCCACTCCGCCGGGATGTGCCGTGTCAGAACGTGTTGACTGTCAACATAGCCCAAGGCCATACTACACCGGTGGGCTGAGCCTATCGCCCCGTGTCAGCGCACGACGAGGAGAGTGAGCTTCCATGACACATCGATCGCATCGATCCAGGGCGGCGGTGCTCGCCGTCGCAGCCGCGTCACTGGTGGTGGTCGGCGGCTCGCTTTCCGTGACGGCGCAGAGCACGGCGCCGGGCAGCGTGACGCCCAGCACGATCACGAGGATGGGCATCGTGGCCCCCGACAAGCGCACCAACCTCGGCTGGGACCAGCAGGGCGTGGACGGGGCACAGGCTGCCGCCGACTCGATCGGAGCCACGCTCGATATCGCCGACGGGGTCGGTTATGTCGATTTCGCCCCCATCTTTAACCAGATGAAGGACGATGGTGCCCAGTTCATCATCGCCCAGGCCAGCGGGTACGGAGAGGCGGGCTCCCAGTTCGCCGCTGAGACCGGTATCCCAGTCATCGTGTACGACGCCCCCGACGCGACGGCGCCGGGACTTGTCGCCGACGTGCTCACGAATGCGGGGCCGGGCGCATACCTCGCCGGTGTCGTGGCAGCGACCATGAGCAAGACCGGCACCCTGGGCATGGTCATCTCGGCGGACACGCCCAGCTGGCACAAGGCCAATGGTGGCTTCGTGGCCGGTGCCAAGTCGGTCAACCCGGACATCAAGTTCCTGCTGGCGCAGACCGGCCAGGATGCATATGGCGATGCTGCCCTGGGCAAGAGCACCACCGAGCAGATCATCGCGGGTGGTGCGGACATCGTCTTCGGCCAGGGCGATGGCGCCTCGTTCGGCATGCTGCAGGCCGTCGAGACCGCCACACCGCCCGCGGGTGCGGACAAGGTGTGGTTCATCGATGTCATCGGCGACAAGTCGGGCCCGGAGAACGATCCCAAAGACGTCGTCCTGTCCTCGGTGATGTGGAACTTCGCGCCCACATTCAAGCAAGCCATCGCGGACATCGATGCGGGCACGTTCGGCAACGCCGGCTACGTCCAGGACCTATCCAACGGCGGCATCTCGCTGCTCCAGACCGACAACATCACTCCAGAAGCCATGGCGGCGGTGGAGACGGCCAAGGCGGCCATCGCGGCCGAGCCCGGCCTCGTCCCGGTGACGACCACCATGGATGAGGTCAAGATGCTGGCCGGGATCAGCTAGGCCCGAACGACCCCGGGGTCAGGCCGCTCGGACGTGACCGCACATCGCGACACGACCGATGGCGTGACCCCCACGGTCGAGCTCATCGAGATCTCCAAGGCCTTCCCGGGCGTCATCGCGAACGACCGCATCAGTCTTGCGGCGATGCCCGGGGAGGTCCTGTGTCTGCTCGGAGAGAACGGGGCCGGCAAATCGACCCTGATGAGCATCATCTCCGGGCTGTATCAGCCCGATAGCGGCTCCATCAGGGTCGCCGGGCGGGAGGTCCGGATCGAATCGCCACGCCACGGTCGCGAGCTGGGCGTAGGGATGGTGTATCAGCATCTCAGCCTCATCCCTACCCTCACCGTCCTCGAGAACCTGATGATGGGCGCCAACCCGGGTTGGGTGCTCGACCGCGATGCCGCCCGGACGCGACTCGCGGAGCTTTCATCGGGCCTGGGTGTGCGCGTCGACCCGGATGTGCGCGCCGGCAGCCTCGCCTTGGGGCAGCAGCAGCACATCGAGATCATCAAGGCGCTCTGGAGCGGCACGCGGGTGCTCATCCTCGACGAGCCGACATCGATGCTCACACCGCAGGGTGCCGCCGAGCTGCAGGGTGTGCTGCGTGGCCTCAAGGCGACGGGTCTGTCCATCATCTTCATCACGCACAAGCTGCACGAGGCGCTCGCCATCGGCGATCGGGTCGCGGTGCTCAAGCTCGGTCGCGTGGTCGGTCGGTTGGGTCCCGAGGACCTCACGGCGAGCAGTCCCCAGGAGCTCCAGGACCGCATCATCACGATGATGTTCGGGGAGGCCCATACCCCCGACGCGGACATCGCCGAACTGCGTGAGCCGGTGACCGCGGAGCACGCGCGGACATCGGTGTCGGCCGAGCCGATGCTGGAGCTCGTAGACGTCGCTGCCGACGGCACCCACGGCCAGCATGGCATCACGGAGGTGTCGTTGACGGTCCACGCTGGGGAGGTCGTGGGCGTTGCGGGAATCGACGGCAACGGCCAGCGCGCCTTCGCGGAAGTGATCGCCGGCCAGCGGCGCCCGATCGCAGGCGACATCAGACTCGGCGGTCGCTCGATCACCCGAACCACCGTCTCGGCGCGACAACGCATGGGGCTCCGGTACGTCACCGACGATCGTCTCGGCGAGGGGGTGGTCGCCAGCTGGCCGCTGAGCATCAACCTGGTCCTCAAGCGGATCGGCCAGGAGCCCTACTGGGTCCGCGGCACCATCGACCGAGGTGCCATCGACCTCACGGCACGGGAGCTCATCGAGGAGTTCGACATCCGGACGCCTTCGCCCATGACCCGCATCGGCAAGCTCAGCGGCGGCAACATCCAGAAGGCCATCATCGCCCGCGAGGTCGCGTTCGATCCACGGGTGGTGGTGTTCAACAAGCCGACCCATGGCCTCGATGTCCGAACCACCGTCGCGGTGCGTGAGCGCATCCGTGCGATGACCGGGCGCGGTGTGGCGGTGGTGGTCATCTCCAGCGACCTCGACGAGCTCATCGACGTGTGCGACCGGGTGGCCGTCCTGGACGCGGGCCGCATCGTGGGCATCGTGGACAACGCCCCGGGCGCCGAGGCTCGCATCGGCGAGCTGATCGTGGGTGCGCCGGGTCCGGTCGCGCTTCCGGCATGACCGGGGAGGCGCCCACCCCGGATCCCAGCCCGGAGACGGCCGCGCGGATCCCCGGGCGATGGCACGGGTGGGCGGACGCCCTCATCAGGAGCGTGGGGCCCATCGTGCTTGCTCTCGTCACCGGGGGCGTCCTGCTGGCGATGATCGGGCGTGACCCCATCGCGTTCTACGACGACGTTCTCAAGGCCGGTCTGTTCAGGGCCTCGGGCCTGCAGGACACCATCACGCGGACCGCCCCGGTGATGCTGGTCGGTGCTGGGCTCATCGTGGCGTTTCGCGCAGGCCTCTGGAACCTGGGCTCTGACGGCCAGTACCTGCTCGCCGCCGCGTTCGTGGCCGGCATCGGACCGTGGCTGCTCACGGCGGTCCCCGTCGCGCTGGGCTGGATCCTGCTGGCGCTGCTGGGCATGGCCGTGGGCGCTGCCTGGACCCTCGTGCCCGCATGGCTGCGGGCGCGATACGGCGTCAACGAGATCGTCACCACCCTGATGATGTCGTTCATCGGTATCGGCCTTGCCGCGCTCCTCGTCAAGGGACCCTTCGATGGCCCGTCGACGGTCCCCCAGACCAACGTCATCGACCCGGCGGGGATGCTCATGAACCTGCCCGACGTGCGCATCCACATCGGCGTCGTCCTGGCGCTGCTCGTGTCGGGGGCCGTGTACGGGCTGTTCGCGAGGACGGCGCTCGGCACCCGCATGGACGTGCTGGGTGCCAACCCGCGAGCGGCGGTCCACGTGGGCATCGATGCGCCTCGGCTCATCCTCGTGACGTTCCTGCTCAGCGGCGCGCTCATCGGCCTCGCTGCCGCCGTGGACATCGTGGGTGTCTACAGCTATATGCGTGCCGACTGGAACCCCGCCTACGGGCTCAAGGTCGTGCCGCTGGTGTTCCTCGCCAGGCTCAACGCCCTGGCCATGATCCCGTTCGCGATGTTCTTCGGAGTGATGTCCATCGGCGGTGCCTACGCCACGAGGCGTGCCGACCTGCCCGGGGACTTCCTGCTCGTTCTCATCGGCCTGGTGCTGCTGTTCATGGTCGTGACCCAGTATCTGGGCGACAAGCGCGGACGGGGCGAGCGATTGCTGCCGCGCCGGTCGCGGATGGCGAGCGCCCATGCCTGACCTGCTGACGCCTGCGTTCCTCACGGCGCTCATCGCGGGCGGGCTCCTCGCGGCGGTCCCGCTCATCTTCGCCAGCCTGGGCGAGATCATCGCGGAGCAAGCGGGCGTCCTGAACGTGGGCCTTGAGGGGATGATGCTGAGCGGTGCCTTCGCGGGCTTTCTTGCCACGCAGGCGACCGGTGACCTGTGGGCCGGCGCGGCGGCCGGCGCACTCGTGGGGATGCTGGTCTCGCTGGTCATGGTCCTGTTCTGTGTCCGGCTGGGCATGGACCAGATCATCGTGGGCATCGCCATCGTGCTGACCGCGGAGGGCGTGACATCCGTGCTGCACACCGTCATGTACGGCCAATCGTTTCCGCGACTCGACAAGATCGCGGTGTTCGAGATCCCGCTGCTGCGGGATATCCCGGTGCTCGGCGGGAGCGTCTTCAGCCAGCCCCTCGCGGTCTACCTCGGCCTCGTCGTGGTCGGGGTGGTCGGCTGGATGATCCGGTATACGAGCTGGGGTCTGCACATCCGTGCCGCCGGTGAGCGACCCGCCTCGCTCGATGCAGCGGGTGTGAGCGTGGTGCGTGTGCGCAGCGTCGCCGAGATCGGCTGTGGGGCGCTCGCGGGGATCGGTGGCGCGTACATGTCCATCGTGAGCTCGGGGACGTTCGTGCCCTTCGTGACACAGGGTGCCGGGTTCATCGCCATCGTCATCGCGATGCTGGCGCGCGGCCGATCGTGGTGGTCCGTGCTCGGTGCACTCCTGTTCGGGATGTCCCTGTCGTTGACCACCGCCCTCCAGCTCGTGGGAGTCGACATCCCGGTAGACGTGGTGACGATGCTGCCGTTCATCTCGGTGATGCTCGTGCTCATCCTGTTCGCCCGGGATGCGCGCCTGCCGACAGCTTTGGGCACGGCCTACCAACGAGGGAGTCGGTGATGGGACAGATTGATGACGCCACCGTCCGGGCATCCATCGCGGCGGGAGAGCCCCTGGTACGCGAGGTGATGAGCTTCATCCACGATCACCCTGAGCTAGCCCACGAGGAGATCGCGAGCGCTTCCTTCCTGGCGCGGACCCTCGAGGCGCTTGGCCTCGCCGTCGAGCCGGGGGTCGCGGGCATGAGCACCGCGTTCCGGGCCACGCTGCGTGGCGGGCTGCCTGGGCGGACCGTGGGTCTCGTCGCGAACTACGACGCTGTGCCGTCCGTGCCGGGGGCAGACGAGGTGGTACCCATCCACGCGTGCGGGCACGGGCCCATCGCGGCGGGTGTCGTGGGTGCGGTCGCCGCCCTCGCAGCGGATCGCGACCACCTCGAAGGGGCCGTGGTCGTGATGGGCTGCCCAGCCGACGAGATCCATGCGCCCGGCACCGTCGCGCGTGGTGGTGGCAAGGCCATCAGCGCGGCCGCGGGCGCCTGGGACGGCGTGGATGCGGCGCTCTACGCTCACCCCGAGTTCCTCGATACGACCTGGGCGGCATCGGCGTGGATGCGTCGTGACCGGGCTCTTCTCCATGGCACGCGCGCCATGGCCGACGGCT